>DATBSV010000016.1:0-2377 GCA_036559685.1 Casimicrobiaceae bacterium | reverse complement strand
GCTCGAGGAATCGCCCGGCGACGTCGCCGGCATCAAGAGCGCGTCGATCAAGGTCGACGGCGACTACGCGTACGGGTACCTGCGCACCGAGACCGGCGTGCACCGCCTCGTGCGCAAGAGCCCGTTCGACAGCAACGCGCGCCGGCACACGTCGTTCGCGAGCGTGTTCGTGTACCCCGAGGTCGACGACTCGATCGAGGTCGACATCAACCCGGCGGACCTGCGCATCGACACGTTCCGCGCGTCCGGCGCCGGCGGGCAGCACATCAACAAGACCGACTCCGCGGTGCGCATCACGCACCTGCCCACCAACATCGTCGTGCAGTGCCAGAACGACCGCTCGCAGCACCGCAACCGCGCTGAGGCGATGGCGATGATGAAGTCCAAGCTCTATGAGCTCGAGCTGCGCAAACGGCAGGAGGCGCAGCAGAAGCTCGAGGACAGCAAGACCGACATCGGCTGGGGCCACCAGATCCGCAGCTACGTGCTCGACCAGTCGCGCATCAAGGACCTGCGGACCAACTACGAGGTCGGCGACACGCAGCGCGTCCTCGACGGCGATCTCGACAAGTTCATCGAAGCGAGCCTGAAACAGAACGTCCAATGAACAAATCGGCCTTCATCTTCGACATCGACGGCACGATCATCGACTCGATGCCGTGGCACGGGCGCTCGTGGGGCGTCTTCCTCGGGCGGCACGGCGTCGCCTACGAGGGTGACACGTTCCTGCGCGCGACCGCCGGCCGGACCGGCACCGAGATCATGCGCGAGCTTTTCGGCCCGATGAGCGACGACCGCGCGTGGTCGCTCGTGCACGAGAAGGAGGACGTCTACCGCGAGCTGTTCGCGCCGTCGTTCACCGAGATCGCGGGCTTCCGCGACTTCGCGCGCGCGGCGCGCTCGCAGGGTATCCGCATCGCGTGCGCGACGGCCGGCGATGCCAAGAACATTGCTTTTGCGTTGACCGGCCTCGGCATGCATGACGAGTTCGACGCCCTGTGCGGCGCGCACGACGTCAAGCGCGGCAAACCCGAGCCCGATCTCTTCCTGCTCGCCGCGGCGCGGCTCGGCGTCGATCCCGCGCATGCGATCGTGTTCGAGGACGCGCCGCTCGGGATCGAGGGCGCGCGCCGCGCCGGCATGCTCGCCGTCGCCGTCACCTCCGGCGAGCCCGCGGAGAAGCTCGCGGGCCCGCACGTGATCGCGGCGATCGCCGACTATCGCGGCGCCGATCCGCGCCATTTCCTCGACCTCGCCGCGCGCACCGCGTCGCGCGCCGCCTGAAAGCCGACATGAGCGACCCCGCAGCACCGAACGTCCCGCCGCCCGCCGTCGACGAGAACCAGATCATCGCCGAGCGCCGCGGCAAGCTCGCGCAGCTCCGGGCCGCCGGCCAGGCCTACCCGAACGACTTCCGGCGCGACGCGCTCGCCGCCGACCTGCACGCGACGCACGATCCCGAAGGCAACGAGACGCTCGAGCCCAAGGCGATCCGCGTCGCCGTCGCCGGCCGCATGATGCTGAAGCGCGTGATGGGCAAGGCGTGCTTCGCGACGCTGCAGGACATGAGCGGCCGCATCCAGCTTTACGTGACGCTCGACGGCGTCGGCGCCGAGACGCTCGACGCGTTCAAGCACTGGGACCTGGGCGACATCGTCGCCGCGACCGGCACGCTGTTCAAGACCAAGACCGGCGAGCTGTCGGTCAAGTGCGACGCGGTGCGCCTGCTGTCGAAGGCGCTGCGCCCGCTGCCCGAGAAATTCCACGGCCTCGCCGACCAGGAGCAGAAATACCGGCAGCGCCACCTCGACCTGATCACGAATCCCGCGTCGCGCGACGTGTTCGTCAAGCGCTCGCAGATCGTGCAGGCGATCCGCGAGTTCTTCGTCGCGCGCGGCTACCTCGAGGTCGAGACGCCGATGATGCATCCGATCCCGGGCGGCGCGGCCGCGCGGCCGTTCAAGACGCACCACAACGCGCTCGACATGGATCTCTACCTGCGCATCGCGCCCGAGCTCTATCTCAAGCGCCTGGTGGTCGGCGGCCTGGAGCGCGTGTTCGAGATCAACCGCAACTTCCGCAACGAGGGCATCTCGACGCGCCACAACCCGGAATTCACCATGCTCGAGTGGTACTGCGCCTACGAGGACTGGCAGTACATGATGGCGTCCACCGAGCGCCTGGTGCGGGCGGCGGCCGGCAACGCCACCGTCACCTACCAGGGCAAGCCGATCAATCTCGGCAAGCCGTTCGCGCGCGTGCCGATTCCCGAGGCGATCCGCAAACAGGGGGTCGAGGGAGATTTGCGGGATCGCGCTTTTCTGTCCGCCAAGCTGAAATCCCTGGGGGTTGAACATGAAAAACACCAGGGCTGGGG
>DATBSV010000015.1:0-13139 GCA_036559685.1 Casimicrobiaceae bacterium | reverse complement strand
CTGATCGACACGGCGAACTCGTACTCGCGCTGGGTGAGCGGCCACCATGGCGGCGAATCCGAGAGCGTCATCGGCCGCTGGATCGCGAAGCGCGGCCGCCACGACGACGTCGTGATCGCCACGAAGGTCGGCTCGGACATGGGGCTCGGGCACAAGTCCCTGCGGCGCGAGCACATCGTCGAGCAGGCGGAGGCTTCGCTCAAGCGCCTGCAGGTCGGGCGCATCGACCTCTACCAGTCGCACTGGGACGATCCCGACACGCCGCTCGACGAGACGCTCGAGGCGTACGACCGGCTGATCGGGCAGGGCAAGGTGCGCGCGATCGGGGCGTCGAACCTCGATGCGAAGCGTCTCGCCGAGGCGCTCGCGGTGAGCCGGGCGAAGGCGCTGCCGCGCTACGAGACGATGCAGCCGCACTACAACCTGCTCGTGCGCGACGAGTTCGAGGGACCGCTGCAGCAGCTTTGCCTGCGCGAACGCCTCGGCGTGATCCCGTACTTCTCGCTCGCCGCGGGCTTCCTGACCGGCAAGTACCGCTCGGAGGCCGACTTCGCGAAGAGCGAGCGCGGCCCGGGATTGAAGAAGTACCTGAACGAACGCGGCGCCGCGGTGCTGGCCGCGCTGGAGGCCGCCGCCGCGCGTCACGGCGCGACCATGGCGCAGGTGGCGCTCGCCTGGCTGATGGCACAGCCGGGCATCACGGCGCCGATCGCCAGCGCGACGTCGGTCGCGCAGCTCGACGAGCTGATGGGGGCCGCGCGCTTGAAGCTCGATGCCGAGTCGCTGCGGAAGCTGGACGCGACGCGCGGCTAGCGTGAGGCCGAAATTTCCGTGTCGGCGTCGAGGCGGACGACGAGCGGCCGACCGTCGACGAGCTCGATGACCGCAGTCTCGGCGCTGGACGACGTCATCCTGATGCCCTGCGTGCGCCCCGACTCGGTCACGAGGGCCGTGACGACGGCGCGTGTCGGCCCGGTGATGCGGATCGTCTCGTCGCTGCGCTTGTACCGGTAGTCGCTGGTCTGCGCCCAGGCGTCGCGCAAGTAGGCAACGTATTCGCCCTTGGAGAACTTGTAGGTCTCGGTACCGCCGGAGGCGCGGACCTTCTGATTGATCGTGACACCGCCGGCGAAGTGGCGCGCCACTCCGGCGGCGTCCTGCTTCGCGATCGCGGCGTCGATCTCGACGAGCATGCGCTTGACCGTCGCGACGTCGAGCGGTTGGGCCAAGGACGTTGTCGCCCACAGCAAGGTCGCCGCGGCGAAGATCAGGGCGTGGGGCAGGGCGCGGCGCATGGGTGGACGCAGCATACCTTCGGCCGATCCGGGCGAGGGTGTCACCTCCGCGTCACGGGTCCGGCATTGCGGGCGCCGTGCCGGACGCCCACGATGGGTGGACGCAAGCCCTCCAGGAGCGCGCCATGATCCGCCGAGCCCTCGCCGTCGTCCTCCTCGCCGTCGTAGCGCTGACTGCGCGAGCCCAGTCGCCGGGCACGCCCGCGGTCGCGGTCGAGTTCTTCCACGCCGGCTTCGGTCACTACTTCGTCTCGGCGAACCCTGACGAGATCGCCGGTCTCGACGCGGGCGTGCTCGGCGGCTGGACGCGCACCGGCGAAAGCTGGCAGGTCTGGCTGACCGGCACCGGACTCGCCGACGTCTGCCGCTTCTTCACGACCTACTTCGCGCCGAAGAGCTCGCACTTCTACACGGCCAATGCGGTCGAATGCGACGGGGTCAAGCTGAACCCGGTCTGGCAGTACGAAAGGATCGCGTTCAAGGTCGCGTTGCGCGGCGCCGGCGGCGCGTGCCCGCTCGGCGTGGCGCTGTACCGCGTCTACAACCAGGGCCAGACCGGCGCCCCGAACCACCGCTACACGACGAGCCTGGCGATCCGCGCGCAGATGCTCGCGCAGGGCTACGTCCCCGAGGACGACAACATCGTCTGCGTCCTGCCGGTGACGACGACGCGCACGACCGCCGAGGGCTTCTGGGTCGGCACGACCAACACCGGGCGTACGCTGATCGTCGTCGTGCTCGACGACGGCTACTTCGCGGCGATCTATACGCCGCCCGGCCAGCCGTTCGTGTTCGCCGGCGCCGTGCAGGGCTCCAGCACGTCGTCCAACGGCGTATTCACGTCGGTCGACGGCAAGGACTTCTCGTTCCTCGCGCACGCGGTGGCCGCGGGGAGCGTGACCGGCAACTACGTGCCCAAGGACGTGATCAACGGCACGCTGCAGGGAATCGCCGGGCCGGAATCGTTCACGGTGAACTACAACGCGACCTACGACCAGCCGGCGACGCTTGCCGCGTTGGCGGGCTCGTACACGGGGTCGATGTCGTCGGTCGCCGGCCAGCAGCTCGCGACGATGACGATCTCGGCGGGCGGGGCCGTCGCCGGCGCCACGGCAGGGGGCTGCGCGTTCACCGGCACCGCCGCGCCGCGCGGAAACGTCAACCTGTACAACGTCGGGATCACGTTCGGCGGCGGCGCGTGCGGCATCCTCGGCACGTCGAACCTGACGCTGATCGGTTACTACGAGCCGACGCTCAGGCGCGCGGTGATCGCGGGGCCGAACGTCGGGCGCAGCGACTTCGTGCTCTACGACCTCGCGAAGCCGTAGGCGAGCCGCGGCCTCCTCGGACCGTCGACGCAAGGCGTGGGGTCGCGTGTCGGCCGCAGCGGCGATCGCAAGCGCGCGTCGTCGATCCCCGCAACGCTTCGCTTTTCGGGGGCCCTCGCCGCCGCAGCGACGCCGCTACTCGTGGCGTAGCGCGTCGATCGGCGCGAGCGCAGCGGCCTTGCGCGCCGGGTAGAAGCCGAAGAAGACGCCGATCGCCGCCGCGAAGCCGAACGCGAGAAGGATCGCGCCGACGCCGAGCTCCGTGCGCCATCCCGCGAACTCGCCGACGGCGATCGACGTGATCGCGCCGATCACGATGCCGATCAGGCCGCCGATCAGCGACAAGGTCACCGCCTCGACGAGGAACTGGGTCAGGATGTCGCGGCCCCGCGCGCCGACGGCCATGCGCAAGCCGATCTCGCGCGTGCGCTCGGTGACCGACACCAGCATGATGTTCATGATCCCGATGCCGCCGACGACGAGCGACACCGACGCGATCGCGGCGAGCAGGATGGTGAGTACCTTCGAGCTCGCTTCCTGCGCGGCGAGCACTTCGGAGAGGTTGCGGACGAAGAAGTCGTCCTCCTGGCTCGCCTGCAGGCGATGGCGCTGGCGCAGGAAATCGCGCATCAGCTGCTCGGCGTGGCCGACGTCCGCGCCGTCGCGCACCTTGACCGTGATCGAGCCGACGTTGCGGGCGCGGACCTGCTGCCCGCCGAGCACGCGCTTGCGCGCCGTCGAGATCGGGATCAGCACGACGTCGTCCTGGTCCTGGCCGACCATGCTCTGGCCCTTGCGCTCGAGGAGGCCGACGATCGTGTGCGGCACGTTGCGGATGCGGATCGTCTCGCCGGTCGGGTCGGACTCCCCGAACAGCGTGCGCGCGACGGTCTGCCCGATGAGCGCGACCTTCGCCGACGAGTCGAGGTCGGGCTGGGTGAATTCGCGACCCGACGCGAGCGCCCATTCGCGCGCGACCAGGTAGTCGGGCGTGATGCCGAGGATCTGCGTCGACCAGTTGCTGTTGCCGAACACGACCTGGCCCGATCCGCGCAGCTGCGGTGCCGCGACCTCGATCTCGGGGATCTCGCGCGGCATCAGGAGCGCGTCGTCCTCGGAGAGCGTCATCTGCGACCCCGAGCCCATGCGCACGCCGCCCGAGGTGAAGTTGCCGGGCAGCACGATGATGAGGTTGGAGCCCAGGCTCTTGATCTGGTCCTCGACGCGCGCCTGGGCGCCCGCGCCGATCGCCGTCATCGCGATCACCGCGCCCACGCCGATGATGATGCCGAGCATCGTCAGCGCGCTGCGCAGCTTGTTCACGCGCAGCGCGGCGAGCGCGATCCTGAGCGTCGCGAGAAAGCTCAAACGGAACCCTCCCCCAGGCTAGTCGCTGCGCGACGTCGCGCACCCCCTCCTGGCAGGAGGGGGCGATCGCCTTGGGACGGCCCGGCGGCGATCATGGCCGTCGCTGCCAGACCGTCGGATCGGCGCCCGCGCTGCGTGCGGGCGCGGGGACAGGCAAGGGCGAGGGCGGCGGCACCGGCGCGTCGGCCGCCGCCGCCGTCGCCTCGCGCGGCGCGTGGCGCTGGTCGCTCAGCACGTGGCCATCGCGGAACGTGATCGTGCGCGACGCGAACTCGGCGATGTCGTGCTCGTGCGTGACCAGCACGATCGTGATGCCCTGGCGGTTCAGCGCCTGCAGCAGCGCCATCACCTCGACGCTCGTCGCGGTGTCGAGCGCGCCGGTCGGCTCGTCGGCGAGGATCAGCGCCGGCTCGTTGACCAGCGCGCGCGCGATCGCCACGCGCTGCTGCTGGCCGCCCGAGAGCTGCGACGGATGATGGTCGGCCCGGTCGGCGAGGCCGACCTGTGCGAGCTTCTCGCGGGCGCGCGCATGGCGCTCGGTCGCCGTGACGCCCGCATAGAGCAGTGGCAGCTCGACGTTGTCGAGCGCGGTCGTGCGCGGCAGCAGGTTGAACTGCTGGAACACGAAGCCGATCTTGCGGTTGCGGATCGATGCGAGCGCGTCGCGTTCGAGGGCCTCGACGTCCTCGCCGTCGAGCCGGTACGCGCCGGACGTCGCGATGTCCAGGCAGCCGATGACGTTCATGAACGTCGACTTGCCCGAGCCCGACGGGCCCATCACCGCGACGAACTCGCCGCGCGCGACCTCGAGCGACACGCCGGCGAGCGCGTGCACCTCGTTGTCGCCCATCCGGTAGACCTTGACGAGGTCGCGCGTCTCGATGAGCAGCGGAGCGTCCATGGCTAGAACGGCAGTCGCGGCGCCGTGCCGCCCTTGGGCGCGCCGGCCGCCGGCAGCTGCGTGCCGACGATCACCTCGTCGCCTTCCTTGAGCGGACCCGAGACGACTTCGGTCGCGTTGCCGTCGGACAGTCCGGTCCGGATCGAGACTTCGGTCGGCTTGCCGTCGACCAGCGTGTAGACGCGACCCGCGCCGCCTGCGCCTGCGCGGCCGGTCTCGCTCGCGACGACCTCGGCATAGCGCTTCTGCTGCTCGGCGTTCAGGATCGCGTTGATCTTCTGGCGCACCTCGGCGCGCATGCGCTCGCCGCGCTGCCGGCGGTCCGCCTCGTTCATGCCCTGCAGCTCCGCGAAGCGGTTGCGTTGCTCGGCGAAGATCTCGTCGACGCGCGCCGACTGCGCCGCGTCGAGCTTGAGATCGTCGACGAGGCGCTGCCGGCGTGCTTGCATGTCGCCGCCGCCGCCACCACCACCCCCGCCGGACGGTCCCGCGGCGGGCGCGCCGTCGTTCGCCCCGCTTGCGCCCGCCGGACGCCAGCGCAAGGCTGCATTCGCAACCTTCAACACGTTGTCGCGGCTGTCGGAGACGATGCGCACGTTCGCGGTCATGCCGGGAACGAGCCGCAGGTCCGGATTCGGCGTGTCGACGATGACCGTGTAGGTGACGACGTTCTGCACCGTCGTCGCGGCCTTGCGAATCTGCTGCACGGTGCCGTTGAAGGTGCGGCCCGGGAAGGCGTCGACCGTGAACGTCGCACGCTGGTCGGCGCGGATGCGACCGATGTCCGTCTCGTCGATCGCGACGGCGACCTGCATCTTCGACAGGTCCTCGGCGATCGTGAACAGCGTCGGCGTGTTGAGGCTTGCCGCGACCGTCTGGCCGGCGTCGACCTGACGCGAGATCACGACGCCGTTGACCGGCGCGGTGATCGACGTCTTCTCGAGGTCGTTCTTCGACGAGTCGAGCGCGGCCACGCGCTGCTTGACCGTCGCGGCGGCGTTCGCGACCTGCGCCTCGGCGCCCTTGACCTGTTCCTGCGTCGTGCGCACCGCCTCGGCGGCACCCTGCTCGACGAACTTCGCCTTGTCGAGCTCGGCCGGCGAGATGAAGCCCTTCTGCACCAGCGACTGCTTGCGCTCGAGGTCGGTCTTGGCGTCCTGCCAGGTGATCTGCGCGCGGAGGACCTGGGAGCGCTGCGCGGCCACGTCGCTCTGGCGCTGCAGTTGCGCCGTGCGCGCGGCCTCGAGGTCGGCCGCCGCCTGGCGGACCTTGAGCTCGAAGCTCTCGGGATCGATGCGGGCGAGCAGCTGGTCCTTTTTAACCGGGCTGTTGAAGTCGACCAGGATCTCCTTGATCTGCCCGGAGATCTGCGATCCGACCTGCACGGTGGTCACCGCCTGCAGCGTGCCCGACGCCGAGACGACCGCCTGGATCGCGCCGCGCTCGACCTTCGCGAACCGGTACGCCGGCGCGCCGTTGCTCTTCCCGTACCACGTCCACGCCCCGTAGCCGGCGGCGGCGACGATCGCGAGCCCGATAAGGCCGAGAACCGGTTTGCGCCAGGCGGGCGCGGTCCGTGGGGTAGAGGAGGCTGGCATCGTCGGGTCGTTGTCGTTGTTGTTCGTAGTTGGGGGCGCGACCTTACGGAGTCCAGCCGGCGCTGCGTCCGAAGCCTTCCTTGCGCTGCTCGTCCTGCTCGCGCCTGAGCGCGCGCAGGCGCGTCTCGACGACCGAGCTCTCGTAGAAGTTCGCGTCGCCGGCCTTGATCGCCAGCTCGAGCTGGTCGATCGCGAGCTTCAGGTTGCCCTGCCATGCGTAATACTCGCCGAGGTGCTGGTGCTGCTTCAGCATCTTGCCCTGCGCGGCGTAGCCTTTCGCCGCGATCCGGTGCAAGGGTCCGTCCTGCGGGAAGCGCGCGATCTGCGCTTCCGCGAACGTGGTCGCCTGCGCCGCGCGGCCCGCGGCCAGCAGCGCCTCGGGGTAGTCGTACACGAGCTGCATCTTGGTCGGGTAGCGCGCGAGCGCCGCCTCGAAACGCGCCGCGGCCTTGTCCGGCTCGCCGCCGTCGAGCAGCACGTGCCCGGCCATCGCCTCGATCATCGGGTGCGGCGGCGCGATGCGCTCGAGCTTCGCGAGCTCCTGCTTCGCGCGCGGAATCTTGCCGTCGCGGAGCAGCGACGCGACCAGCCCGTAGCGCGTCGCGACCTCGCTGTTGTACTTGCCCTCGGCGAGCGCGACCTCGAACCATGCGACCGCCTCGTCGGATCGGCCGGTGTAGCTGCGCAGGAGCGCGCGCACCATCTGGAAGTCGAACGAGTCGGTCACCTGCCGGTAGGGCTTGTTCTGCGCACGCGATTGCGCTTCCGCGATGCGTTCGTAGGTGACCGGGTGCGTGCGGAGATACGTCGGCACGCTGCCGTCCGAGAACCGGGTCGCCTTCTGCAGCCGCTCCATCAGCGTCGCCGCCGCGCCGACGTCGAAGCCGGCCGCGTCGAGCCGGCCAAAGCCGATGCGGTCGGCCTCGTATTCGTTCTCGCGCGTGAAGTTGAGCTGGTTCTGGACCTGCAGTGCCTGCGCGGATGTGATCGCGGCGGCGGCCACGTCGCCGGCGGAATTGGAGTTCGACCGCGCGGCGATCAGCGCGACGGCGAGCGCGGCGAGCGACATCAGCAACGAGCTCTTCTGGTTCTCGAGGAAGCGCGCCAGGTGGTTCTGCGTGACGTGCGTGATCTCGTGCGCGAGCACGCTCGCGAGCTCGGACTCGTTCTGGGTCAGCAGGATGAGGCCGGTGTTGACGCCGATGTAGCCGCCGGGCATCGCGAACGCGTTGATCGACGGGTCGGGCACCGCGAAGAACGTGAAGTCGAAGCGGCCGTCGTTGCGCACGGCGACCAGGCGCTGGCCAAGCTCGTTCAGGTAGTCGTTGACCTCGGGGTCCTCGAGGTAGGCGCCGCCCGCGCGCAGCTGCTTCATGGCTGCGTCGCCGATACGTCGCTCCATGGCCGGCGACATGACCGTCTGCGCCGAGTCGCCGAGGTCGGGGAGGGTGGTCGCACGATTCGCGGGGACCGGCGGCGGGCTCGGGGGCACCGTCCCGTACACGCCGCCTTGCGCGGGCGCGGCCGGCGCTGCCGGGAGCGGCGTGGCGGTCACGCCTCCGGTCTGCGCCAGCACCGGCGACGTCGCGAGCGCGAGCGCGGTGAAAGCGGCGATTGCCCGCCCGGCGCAGGAGCGCGTGGGGCCGAACCGCGGTCGGGGGGCGGGAGGCATGCTGCTATGATGGCCCTAAGGCCGTGCGAGTTCACCCGCGGCCCGTCCGCGAGACCCCCGACCGATGCCGAAGTCCCCGCCGAAGCCTCGCGCTCGTGCGCGCTCCCCGGGCGCGGCGCATTTTACCCACTTCGACGCGGAGGGCGCCGCGCACATGGTCGACGTGGCCGGCAAAGATGTAACGCATCGTTACGCCCGCGCGGTCGGGCGCATCGCGATGCGGCCGCAGACGCTCGAGCTGGTGCGCGCCGGCGGCGCCGCCAAGGGCGACGTGCTCGGCGTGGCCCGCATCGCGGCGATCCAGGCGGCGAAGCGCACCGGAGACCTGATTCCGTTGTGCCACCCGTTGCCGCTCACACGCGTCGCCGTGGCGTTCGCGTTCGACGACAAGGCATCGGCCGTCGACATCGAGGTCATCGCCGAGACGCTCGCGCGCACCGGCGTCGAGATGGAGGCGCTCACGGGGGCCGCCGTCGGGCTCCTTACCATCTACGATATGTGCAAGGCCGCCGATCGCGGCATGCGCATCGAGGGCGTTCGCCTCGCCGAGAAGCGCGGCGGCCGGTCGGGGACGTTCGTCGCGTCTTGATCCCAGGCGTCGGGCGCGCGATGGACAAGTGGCTGGACCACTTGACCAGCGCGAGCGTTGTGGGTCAGGCTTAGGCCTGACGAATCGAACCACGTCCGGCGGAAGCCGGCCCCACAAGGACTTCCGCTTGCCGCTGACCCTGGTCGAGCCGCAAAGGCTCTATCGCCGCATCGCCGACCAGATCGCCGCGCTGATCGACCGCGGGGAGTTCAAGCCCGGCGCACGCCTTCCTGCCGAGCGCGAGCTCGCGCGCGAGCTCGGCGTGTCGCGGACGTCGGTGCGCGAGGCGATCATCTCGCTAGAGATCGCCGGCAAGGTCGAGGTGCGCATCGGCAACGGCATCTTCGTGCGCGCGCCGTCGCCCGCAGCGCCGCGCCGCGCCGACGACGGCTCGGGCCCGTTCGAGCTGCTCGCCGCGCGCAGCCTCATCGAAGGCGAGATCGCGGCGACCGCCGCGCGCACGATCCGTCGCGCCGATCTCGAGGCGTTGCGCTCGACGCTCGACGAAATGCGCCACGCCGACGGCGACGCCGCGCGGCGCGACGCCGCGGACCGCGCGTTTCACATGCGCATCGCCGCGTCGACGCGCAACGGCGCGCTGGCGAACGTCGTCGCCGCGCTGTGGGACGAGCGGCGCGGCGCGCTGTGGACGCGGCTCGAGAAGCATTTCCACACGCCCGAGCTTCGCGCACGCACGCTCGACGACCACGCGGCGATCGTGGACGCGCTCGCGTCGGGCGACCCCGAGGCGGCCCGCGCAGCCATGCGCAAGCACCTCGCGCGCGTCGCGCGCGAGTTCCAGCGCCGCCTCGAACCGGACGGCACGGCGAAGCGCGCAGGGCGCTCGGCGGCGCGCCGCGCGAGCACCGATCGCGCCGTCCGGCGCTCGCACCGTCGATGAGCGATCCCGCGATCAGCGATTCCCGCAATCGCGCGCTTTCCCTCGACGCGCTCGCGAGCCTGCCGGCCGAGGTGCAGCGGCCCCGTTACGATCCCAGGGCGGCGGGCGTCGGCATCGTGCACCTGGGGCTCGGCGCATTCCACCGCGCGCACCAGGCCGTCTACGCCGACGACGTGCTCGCCCGCGATCCGCGCTGGGGCATCTGTGGCGTGTCGATGAAGACGCCGCGCGCCATCGAGCCGCTCGCCGCGCAGGACGGGCTCTACACGCTGCTGCTCAAGGATCCCGCGGGCACGAATGTGCGCGTGATCGGCGCCGTGCGCGAGACCGTGTTCGCGCCGGCCGACCCGGCGGCGCTCGTGCGCCGGATGGCCGATCCGCGCGTGCACGTGATCACGCTGACCGTGACCGAGAAGGGCTATTGCCACGATCCGGCGAGCGGCGCGCTCAACCTCGAGCATCCCGACATCGTGCACGACCTCGCGCACCCGGAGGCGCCGCGATCGGCGGTCGGCATGCTTTGCGCCGCGCTCGACGCGCGCCGAGCGGACGGCGCGGGCGGCCTCAACGTCGTGTGCTGCGACAACCTGCCCCACAACGGGCGCGTACTCGCCGGGCTCTGCGCCGCGTTCGCGCAGAAGCGCTCGCGCGAGCTCGCCGACTGGATCGCGCGCCGCGCGGCGTTCCCGTCGACGATGGTCGACCGCATCGTGCCGGCGACGACCGACGCCGACGTGGCCGACGTCGCGCGCCGCCTCGGCGTGCACGATGCCGCGCCGGTCGTGGCCGAGCCCTACGTCCAGTGGGTGATCGAGAACCGCTTCGCCGCGCCGCGTCCGGCGTGGGAAACGGTCGGCGCCGAGATCGCGCGCGACGTCGCGCCGTACGAGACGATGAAGCTGCGCCTGTTGAACGGCAGCCACTCGACGCTCGCGTACCTGGGCTTCCTCGCCGGGCACGCGACGATCGCGCAAGCGGCGAGCGATCCGCGGCTCGGGAAGCTCGTCGAGCGCCAGATGGCCGAGGAGATCGTACCGACGCTCGCGAGCCCCCCGGGCACCGACCTCAAGCGCTACTGCGCGACGCTGCTCACGCGCTTCCGCAACCCCGCGCTGCCGCACAAGACCGCGCAGGTCGCGATGGACGGGTCGCAGAAGCTGCCGCAGCGCCTGCTCGGCACGGTGCGCGACCGGCTCGCGCACGGCGCGTCGATCCGCCACCTGACGCTTGCCGTCGCCGGCTGGATGCGCTATGCGAGCGGCTTCGACGAGCACGGCGCGGCGATCGCGGTCGCCGATCCGCTCGCCGACCGGTTCGCGGCGATCGCGGCCGAGGCGCACGGCGACACGCGGCGTCTCGCCAAGGGACTGCTCGGCATCGACGCGATCTTCGGCGACGACCTGCGCGCCTCGCCGGTGTTCGTCGAGGCGACGACCCACCATCTCGAATCGCTCGTGCGACGTGGCGTTGCCGCCACGCTCGGCGATCATCTCGCCCGCTAGGAATCCAGCGATGCCCGCGCTCGCCCCCCATCCCGACCGGCTCTTTCCGGCCGATCCCGCCGTGCGCGCTCTCGCACGCTCGCTCTACGCGACGGTGAAGGACCTGCCGATCGTGAGCCCGCACGGCCACACCGACCCGCGCTGGTTCGCCGACGACGAGCCGTTCGAGAACGCGAGCGCGCTGTTCATCACGCCCGACCACTACGTGTTCCGGATGCTCTACAGCCAGGGCGTGCGGCTCGAGGACCTCGGGATCCCGCGCCGCGACGGCGGGGCGGTCGAGCAGGACGCGCGGAAGATCTGGCGCACGTTCGCGCGGCACTGGCACGTCTTCCACGGAACGCCGACGCGCCTGTGGCTCGACCACGCGTTCCACGACATCTTCGGCATCCGCGAGCGTTTGTCCGCCGACACCGCGGATCGGATCTTCGATGCGATCAACGCGAAGCTCGCGACGCCGGCATTCCGGCCGCGCGCACTCTTCGAGCGCTTCAACCTCGAGGTGATCGCGACGACCGAGAGCCCGCTCGACACGCTCGAGCATCACGCGAAGATCCGGCAGAGCGGCTGGAAGGGTCGCGTCGTGACGGCGTACCGGCCCGATCCGGTCGTCGACCCCGAGTTCGACGGCTTCCGCGACAACGTCGCGGCGTTCGGCGCGCTGACCGGCGAGAACACGTCGACGTGGAAGGGCTATCTCGCCGCGCACCGCAAGCGTCGCGCGTTCTTCGCGTCGATGGGCGCGACGTCGACCGACCACGGCCATCCGACCGCGCGCACCGCCGACCTCGACGCGGCTGCATGCCAGCGCCTGCTCGACCGCGCGCTCGCGGGCACCGCGACGGCCGACGACGCCGAGACGTTCCGCGCGCAGGTGCTGACCGAGATGGCGAGGATGAGCCTCGACGACGGGCTCGTCATGCAGATCCACCCGGGCAGCTTCCGCAACCACAATCCCGCGGTGTTCGCGGCGTACGGCCGCGACAAGGGCGCCGACATCCCGACGCCGACCGACTACGTGCGTGCGCTCAAGCCGCTGCTCGATGCCGTCGGCAACGACCCGCGGCTGACGCTGATCCTGTTCACGCTCGACGAGACGAGCTACGCGCGCGAACTGGCGCCGCTCGCAGGCCACTACCCGGCGCTGAAGCTCGGGCCGTCGTGGTGGTTCCACGACAGCCCGGAAGGCATGCTGCGCTTTCGCGAGCAGACGACCGAGACGGCGGGATTCCGCAACACGGTCGGCTTCAACGACGATACGCGAGCGTTCCTGTCGATCCCGGCGCGCCATGACGTCGCGCGGCGCATCGACTGCCGTTTCCTCGCCACCCTCGTGACCGAGCATCGCATCGACGAGGACGAGGCATACGCGCTCGCCCCGGAGCTCGCGCACGGCTTGGCGAAGCGGGCGTACAAACTGTAGCCTTGAGGGCACGATGATCGAAAAGCGCGCCGCAGCCGAGCGTGGCAAAGGTGAGCACGGCTGGCTCACGTCGTTCCATAGCTTCTCGTTCGCCGACTATCACGACCCGCGGCACATGGGCTTCGGCCCGCTGCGCGTGATCAACGAGGACCGCGTCGCGCCCGGCGGCGGCTTCGGCACCCACGGCCATCGCGACATGGAGATCCTGTCGTACGTGCTCGAGGGCGCGCTCGCGCACCGCGACGACATCGGCAACGGCTCGACGATCCGCCCCGGCGACGTGCAGCGCATGAGCGCGGGACGCGGCGTTCGGCACAGCGAGAACAACCCGTCGCGCGACGAGCGCGTGCATTTCCTGCAGATCTGGATCGAGCCCGACAAGCGCGGCATCGATCCCGGCTACGAGCAGGCCCACGTCGGTCCGGACGCGAAGCGCGGCCGGCTGGCGCTGATCGCCGGCCCCGCGGGATCGGGCGCGGCGGTGCACATCCAGCAGGACGCGCGCATCTACGCGGGACTGTTCGACGGCGAGGAGGTCGCGCAGCTGCCGATCGCGCCCGGC
>DATBSV010000014.1:0-19352 GCA_036559685.1 Casimicrobiaceae bacterium | reverse complement strand
CGTGTCGAGGGTCGCGAACAGCTGGTCGGCGGCGTACACGCGCTCGCGCGTCAGGCGATTGAACAGCGACGACTTGCCGGCGTTGGTGTAGCCGACCAGCGCGACGGTGCGCACGCGGGCGCGCCGGCGCGTGCGGCTCTGGACGCCGCGGCTCACGGCCACGCGTTTCAGCCGCTCCTTCAGCAGCTTCACGCGCGTCGCGATCAACCGGCGGTCGGTCTCGAGCTGCGTCTCGCCCGGGCCGCGCAGCCCGATGCCGCCCTTCTGCCGCTCGAGGTGCGTCCAGCCGCCGACCAGCCGCGTCGACAGGTGGGCGAGCTGCGCGAGCTCGACCTGCAGCTTGCCTTCGGCGCTGCGCGCGCGCTGCGCGAAGATGTCGAGGATCAGGCTCGTGCGGTCGACGACGCGGCAGGCGAGCGCCTCCTCGAGGTTGCGCTGCTGCACGCCCGAGAGCGCGCGATCGAAGATGACGAGGTCCGCGCTGGCCGCGTTGCGCACGCCGAGGATCTCGTCGACCTTGCCCTTGCCCGCGTAGAGCGCCGGATCGGGCGCGGAGCGCTTGCCGGTGACGCGACCGACGATCGTCGCGCCCGCGGAGGTGGCGAGCGCGGCGAGCTCGTCGAGCGGCGCGTCGTCGCGACGCGACCCGATCGAGAGGCCGACGAGCACGGCGCGCTGGCCGCCGTTGGGGCGTTCGAGCATGTAAGCGCCAGGCTCGCGCGGCCCAAGCGGCCACGCGCGAGGATCAGCTCTCCTGCTCGCCTGCGTGGTTGTGGTGCGGCATGGCGACCGGGCGCGACGGGACGACCGTCGAGATCGCGTGCTTGTACACCATCTGCGTCACGGTGTTCTTGAGCAGCACCACGTACTGGTCGAACGACTCGATCTGTCCCTGCAGCTTGATGCCGTTGACCAGGTAGATCGACACCTGAACGTGCTCCTTGCGAAGCGTGTTCAGGAACGGGTCTTGTAGCATTTGCCCCTTGTTGCTCATCGGCGCTCTCCGCGTTGTTGTTCCGCGTCGACGCGCGTCCGTTGTCCCGGGGGCAGTCCCCCCGCGGCATGAAGGTCCGGACGATCAGCGGCGTGCGGCGGTGTCGGCGTAGGGGTTGACACCGGCCTTGAATTGTATCCTAAGCGGCGTGCCCCGCAGTTTGAACTCGTCGGCGAAGAAATGTTCCAGGTAGCGCTTGTAGGCGGCGGGGATCTTCGCCAGCGCCGAGCCGTGGATGACGACGATGGGCGGGTTGCTGCCCCCCTGGTGCGCGTAGCGAAGCTTCGGGCGCACCGTTCCGGCGCGCGGCGGCTGCTGGCGCTCGACGGCGGCCTGTAGCGCGCGCGTCAGCTTCGGCGTCGGCAGCTTGATCATCGCCGCGACATAGGCGGCGTCGACCGCGGCGAGGAGCGTGGGGAGGCCGCGGCCCTCGCGGGCCGAGATCGGCATCTGCGCGGCGAAGTCGAGGAACTGGAGCTTGCGGTCGATCTCGCGCTTGATCAGCTCGCGCGCATCGGGTGCCGCGGCGTCCCATTTGTTGATCGCGACGACAAGCGCACGCCCGGCCTCGAGGATGTGGCCCGCGAGGTGCGCGTCCTGCTCGGTGATGCCGTCCTCCGCGTCGAGGAGCAGCACGACGACGTTCGAGTCCTCGATCGCCTGCATCGTCTTGATGACCGAGAACTTCTCGGCCGTCTCGATCACCTTGCCCTGCCGGCGCACGCCGGCCGTGTCGACGATCGTGTAGAGCTTGCCGCCGCGCTCGAAGTCGAGCGCGATCGAGTCGCGCGTCGTGCCCGGCTGGTCGAACGCGATGACGCGCTCCTCGCCGAGCAGTGCATTGACGAGCGTGGACTTGCCGACGTTCGGGCGGCCGACGATCGCGACGCGCACGCGCCTCTCGGCGTCGGGGGACTCGGGCACCGCTTCGCGCACCGGCACGTGCTCGAGCGCGATGTCGACGAGGTCGCGCACGCCTTCGCCGTGCGCGGCCGACACCGGCAGCGGCTCGCCGATGCCGAGCTCGTGGAACTCGGCCATCGCCGACGCCGACAGGCCTTCGCTCTTGTTGGCGACGAGGACGATGGGGCGCCCGGCGCGGCGCAGGAGGTCGGCGATGCGCCTGTCCTGCGGAACCAGGCCTTCGCGCGCATCGACGAGGAACGCGACGACGTCGCTTTCGGCGATCGCGTTCTCGGCCTGCCGCGCCATCTGCTTGAGGATCCCGTCCTTGGCGACCGGCTCGAAGCCGCCGGTGTCGACGACGAAGAACTCGCGGTCGCCGAAGCGCGCGCGGCCGACGTTGCGGTCGCGCGTCAGGCCGGGGAGGTCGTGTACCAGCGCGTCGCGCGAGCGCGTGAGCCGGTTGAACAACGTCGACTTGCCGACATTGGGCCTTCCCACCAGGGCGAGCGTCGGGAGCATGGCGCTCGCGTTCCGCGTGACGGCGCTAGCGCGCGCGCGCCGCGAACAACCCGCCGGCGGTCGACTGCCACAGCACGCCGCCCACGAGCGTCGCCGGCTGCGACGTCGGCCCGCTGCCGTCGGTCGCGACACGGCCCACGTAGGCGCCGTTGATCGGCGAGAGCAGGTGCAGCCAGCCCTCGACGTCGACGACGCCGACGTGGTCGCCGACGAGCTGCGGCCCGCCGATGCGCCGCGCCGCGAGCTTGTCCTGCTTCCAGATCGACGCGCCGGTCGAGCGGTCGAGCGCGTGCACGTTGCCGGCGTCGTCGGTCACGTAGAGGTGCTGCGCGTCGGCCACGATGCCGCCGAGGCTGCCGATGTCGCGCGACCACACGGCCGTGCCGCGCACGACGTCGAAGCACGCGGTGCGGCCCTGGTACGCGGCCGCGCACGCGTTACGTTCGTCCACCACCGGCAGGCTCGTGACGTCGGCGATGCGCTCGAGCTCGGTCGCGCCCTTCGGCGTCGCGACGGTGACCTCCCAGCCGACCGCGCCGGTCGCGAGGTCGAGGCCGAGGAGCCGTCCGCCCGCGGTGCCGAAGAACACGCCGCCGCGCACGATCACCGCGCCGGCGTTGTTGCGCACGGTGAGCGGCGGGTTCGCGCGCTGGTACACCCACACGGTCGAGCCGTCCTTGGTCGAAAGCGCGTAGACGCGCCCGTCGCCGCTGAACACGATGGCGACGCCTTCGGCCGCTTTCGGCGGTGCGATCACCTCGCTGCCGACGCGCGCGCTCCACAGCGCCTTGCCGTCGTCGGGCGAGAACGCGAGCACGTCTCCCTTGTCGGTGCCGACGACGACCGCCAGCGCATCGGCGCCGGCGCCCGCCGACAGCGTGCGGCCCGCGCTCACGCGCCAGACCACGCGCCCGGTCGCCGGATCGATCTTGACGATCGTGCCGTCGGAAGCCGCGGCGTAGATCGCCTGCGGCGTGACGAGCGGCGCGAAGCCGAGCACGGCCTTGCCGATCGAATGCTGCCATGCGACCGACGGCGTGATGCTCGGCGTGAGCTCGGGCAGCGGACCGGGCTTGCGGCTGCCGCCGCCGCCGAGCCACGACGGCCACGACGGCGCCGGCAGCGACGGCATCCACGACTGGATCGTGGCGCATCCGCCGCAGGCGAGCGCGAGCGCGAGCGCCGCGATGCGCGAGGTCACGCGCAGCGTCATGGCTGCTTCGCCGGGGCGGCCGGCGCGGGTATCGCCGCGGGCGCGGCGCCGGCGGCCGGTGCGGGCGTTGCCGGCGCGACCTCGGCGGCGACCGCGCCGCCCAACGAGTCGAGCTTCACCTGCACGAAGTTGCGGTACGCGGTTTTCGGGTCGATCTTCGCGAGCGCGACCTGGTATGCCGCGCGCGCTTCGTCGTTGCGTCCCGCCGCGGCGAGCGCGTCGCCGCGCAGGTCCGCGTAGAGGCCGGCGTACGCATCCGCGTGCTTGGCGTCGAGCACCTTGAGCGCCTCGTCGACGTTCTTCTCGTCGAGCAGCACCTCGGCCAGGCGGTAGCGCGCGATCTGCTTCAAGTCGTCGTCGGACGCGCGGTCGATCACCCACTGGAGCTGCGCCTTCGCGCCGGCCTTGTCGCCCGCGCTCCACAGCTGCTTCGCGTAGAGCAGCGCGCCGCGCGGTGCGTACGACGTACTTCCGTATTGATCCGCGAGCGTCGTCATCGCGTCCTTCGCCTTCGCGGCATCGCCGGTGCGGCCGGCCTGCGAGACGGCGAAGTAGAGCGCGCTCGCGGACTCCGCGCGGCTCGATTGCCAGTAACGCCAGCCCTGCACGCCGACGATCACCACCGCGACGCCGATCGCGACCCACGACACCGTGTTGCCCCAGCGGGTCCACCACGCCTTCAGATCCTCGACGCGTTCCTGCTCCTCGCGGTCGTAGACAGCCATGCTTCCGTTCCTTTGCTTAAGGGTTCAATGCGGCGACGACGTCGCGCGCGGGGACCGTGCGCTGCTCGCCCGATTCCCGCAGCGGCTTCACGGCGACCGTGCCGGCCGCCGCCTCGTCGTCGCCGACGATGAGAGCAAATCGTGCGCCGCTGGCGTCGGCTTTTTTCATCTGCGCCTTGAAGCCGCCGCCGCCGGCATGCACGATCGCCGCGTGTCCGGCGTCGCGCAGCGTCTCGGCGACACGACGCGCGAGCGGTCCCGCCGCGTCGCCGACGTGCACGACGTAGGCGAGCGGCGCAGCGGTCGCGGCCAGGCCAGCGTGCTGCATCAACAGGATGAGGCGCTCGATGCCGATCGCGAAGCCGCACGCGGGCGTCGGCTTGCCGCCGAGCGCCTCGAACAGCCCGTCGTAGCGCCCGCCGCCGGCAACGGTGCCCTGAGCGCCGAGCCGGTCGGTGATCCACTCGAACACGGTGCGGTTGTAGTAGTCGAGGCCGCGCACGAGGCGCGCCTCGACCTCGAACGCGATGCCGGCGTCGGAAAGCAACGCCGCGAGGGCGTCGAAGTGCGCGCGCGACTCGCCGCCCAACGCGTCGACGAGCCGCGGCGCCGTCGCGATCATCGGCTGCATCGCCTCGTTCTTGCTGTCGAGCAGGCGCAGCGGATTCGTGTGCAGGCGGCGCTTCGCGTCGGCATCGAGGACGTCGGCGTGGCGCTCGAAGTGCGCGACCAGTGCGGCGCGGTGCGAGCGGCGCTCGTGCGCGTCGCCGATCGAGTTGATCGAGAGCCGGATGCCGTCGGCGATGCCGAGCTCGCGCCACAGCCGGGCGAGCATCGCGATCTGCTCGGCGTCGACGTCGGGGCCCGGGAAGCCGAGCGCCTCGACGTCGAGCTGGTGGAACTGTCGGTAGCGGCCCTTTTGCGGGCGCTCGTGCCGGAACATCGCGCCGGCGAGCCACACGCGCTGCGGCCGCTCGTAGCACAGGTTGTGCTCGATCGCCGCGCGCACGATGCCGGCGGTCGCCTCGGGGCGCAGCGTCAGGCTCTCGCCCGACAGCCGGTCCTCGAACGTGTACATCTCCTTCTCGACGACGTCGGTGTGCTCGCCGATGCCGCGCACGAACAGCGCAGTCGGCTCGACGATCGGCACGCGCATGTTCCGGTACCCGTACTGCGAGAACACGTTGCGCGCCGCGGCCTCGAGCTGCTCCCAGAGCGCGGCCTCGTCGGGCAGCACGTCGTTCATGCCGCGCACCGCCTGCAGCGGCGCGACCTTCGCGCGCGGCGCGGTCCCGGTGTCGTTCATGCGCGTGGCTTCAGTCGAGCTTGATGCGCGCGACGTTCTGCCGCGCCTGCGCCATCACGTCGAGCGGCCGGCCGCGCCAGGTCGCGTCGACCGCGCCCGCGTTGCCGACGGTGACTTCGGCCGGCGGGGCGACGAGGATCTCGCGCGTCGCGCCGTCGCTCCCGGTCATCGACAGCACCACGCTGCCCGCGCGGTCGCGCACCTCGACCCACGACGTGCCGCGGAAGCGCAGCGCGAGCTGGTTGCCGCGAGCGGCGGCGGTCGGTTCCGGTGCCGGGAGCGCGATCGACGTCGCGGGCGGCGCCGCGGCTGCGGGAGGCTCGGTCGCCGGCGCGGGAGCTTCGGTTGTCGCGGGCGCCGTCGTCGTCGCGGGCGCGTTCGTCGATGCCTCGGCCGCGGGACGCGCCGGATTGGCCAGCGGTACGACGCTCGTCCCAGGGCCGGGCGCGATCGGCGTCGCCGGCGCGGGCGCGCGCGCGGCCTGCGGGCGCGCGAATTCGTAGAACGCGGCGACCACGACGATCGCGACGAGCACCAGCGGGATCGCCCAACGCGCGATGTTGGGGCGCGACGGGCGCTCGGTCGGCATCTCGCCCATCGCGCGGGACGTCGCGGCGAGGGGCGTCCGCTCGGGCGGCGTGCCGTGCAGGCCGGGAAGCGCTTCGAGCACCGCGTCGGCGTCCAGCTTGAGCAGGCGCGCGTAGTTGCGCACGAAGCCGCGGATGAACGTGCGGCCGGGCAGGTTCGCGAAGTCGTCGCGCTCGAGCGCGACGACCTGGCGCGGCGCGAGCTTGAGCTGCAGCGCGACGTCGTCGATCGTGAGGCCCGCGGCCTCGCGCCCCCGCAGCAGGAGCATGCCCGCGGTCGGCGCGGAGGCTTCCGCCTCGGGAGCCTCGGGCGTCTCGTTCTCGTTCACTGGCAGGCGCCGCTCGCGATCGCCCGCACCTCGGGGCTGTTCGGGTAGCGGTTGCGCAACTGCATCACGTACGACTGCTCGGACTGCCGGTCCTCGAGCTTGCGCTCGATGCACATGCCGAGGTAGAGCGCCTCGGCCGGCGGCGCGTTCTGCGCCATCACGTAGCGCATCAGCGCGCGCGACTCGTCGACGCGACCGTTGCGGAACGACAGCAGGGCGAGGTTGTACGCGGCGACCGGATTGCCGGGCTTCAGCACGAGCGCGCGGCGCAGGTACTGGTCGGCGGCGGCGATGTCGCCGGCCTCGACGCTGCACTTGCCCGCGTTGATCAGCGCGATCTCGGGCGTACGGTAGAGCGGGTTGCGGAGCGCCGCCTCGAACTCCGCGATCGACTCGCGCGGCTTGCCGTGGGTGCAGAGGTACCAGCCCCAGTTGTGGCGGATCTCCGAGTCGGCCGGCGCGAGCTCGAGCCCCTTGCGGAAGTTGAGCTCGGCCTTCGGCTCGTCGCCGAGCTCGGCGTAGACGAGCCCGTAGACGCTGTAGACCTTCGGATAGGTCGCGTCCGCCTTGAGCGACTCGGCGAGCTCCTCGAGCGCGACGTCGTACTGGCCGCGCTCGAAGTAGCCGGCCGCGAGGTCGGTGTGCAGCTCGGCCTTGTAACGGGGGGTGGCTTCTTCCACCTTGATCGGCGGCAGCTGCTGCTGGAGCGATTGCTGCTGCTGCGGCTGGAGCGACTCGGATCGCCTGAACGGTCCGGATTCGCACGCGGCGAGCGCCGCGCACACGAGGACGGCGGCGAGCGTGGACGGGCGCATGGCGATGATTCCCATCAGGAGGCGCGCGCGATCGCGAAGCGCTTCGCGAGCGGGCGCACGACGCGGTTCTTGACGCGGCCCGCGAGCTGCCCGCACGCGGCGTCGATGTCGTCGCCGCGGGTCTTGCGGATCGTGGTCACGAGTCCCGCGTCCATCAGCCGGCGCTGGAACGCGACGATGCGTTCGCGCGGGCTCACGGCGAACTCGGTGCCGGGGAACGGATTGAACGGGATCAGGTTGAACTTGCACGGCACGTCGCGCACGAGCTTCGCGAGCGCGTCGGCCTGCGCCGGCGAGTCGTTCACGCCGTCGAGCATCACGTACTCGAACGTGACGAAGTCGCGCGGCGCGACCTCGAGGTAGCGGCGGCACGCGCCGAGCAGGTCGGCGAGCGGATGCTTGCGGTTGAGCGGCACGATGCGATCGCGCAGCGCATCGTCCGGCGCGTGCAGGCTGACCGCGAGCGCGACCGGACACTCGGCGGCGAGCCGGTCGATCTGCGGCACGAGGCCCGACGTCGACACGGTGACGCGACGGCGCGACAGGCCGTACGCGTTGTCGTCGAGGAACAATTTCAACGCGGGAATGACGCGGTCGAGGTTCGCGAGCGGCTCCCCCATCCCCATCATCACGACGTTCGTGATCGGCGCGCGGCCGGCGTCCACCCATGGACCGCTCACACCATCGGACAGCAGCGTGCGGTTCGCGTGCCACAGCTGGCCGACGATCTCGGCGGTCGTCAGGTTGCGATTGAATCCCTGCTTGCCGGTCGCGCAGAACTGGCAATCCATCGCGCAGCCGGCCTGCGAGCTCACGCACAGCGTGCCGCGGTCGTCCTCGGGGATGTATACGGCCTCGATCGCGTTGCCTGCGCCGACGTCGAACAGCCACTTGCGCGTGCCGTCGGACGCCGTCGTGTCGCGGATCACCGGCGGCACCTCGATCGTCGCGTCGCCGGCGAGCGAGACGCGCAGCGACTTCGCGAGGTCGGTCATCGACGCCACGTCGCCGGCGAAGCGCTGGTGCACCCAGCGCGACACCTGGCGGGCGCGGAACGGTTTCTCGCCGCGGTCGGCGAAGTACCGGTCCAGGCCTTGCGGGTCGAGGTCGAGCAGGTTCACGGACTATCGGGTGTGGATCTGCGACGCGGGGAAGAAGTAGGCGATCTCGACCGCGGCGGTCTCGGTAGCGTCGGAGCCGTGCACGGCGTTCGCGTCGATCGACTGCGCGAAATCGGCGCGGATCGTGCCCTTGTCCGCTTTCTTCGGATCCGTGGCGCCCATGAGGTCGCGATTCTTCGCGATCGCATGGGGGCCTTCGAGCACCTGGATCATCACCGGACCGGAGGTCATGAACTCGACCAGGTCCTTGAAGAACGGACGGGCCTTGTGAACGGCGTAGAAGCCTTCGGCCTCGGCGCGGGACAGCCACGCCATGCGGGCTGCCACGACCTTGAGGCCGGCCTGCTCGAATCGGGCGTAGATGTGCCCGATGACGTTCTTCGCCACGGCATCGGGCTTGATGATGGAAAGGGTACGTTCGACGACCATGCCTGCTCCAGGAAAGCGGGATAAATGCCAGTAAATTCAAAATTATAACACGCGGACGCCCATTCAGCCCGGTTTGGGTCCCGCGCCGCGCCCCCGGGGTTGGCCCCGGGGGCGGTAGAATGGCCACCGAAGGCGTCCCCCCATGCAGGTCGACGCACAATCCTCGGAGGAATGACCATGTTCCGCAAACTCGCCACGGCGATCGCCGTGACCGCGCTGGCCGTTTCGACCGCTCATGCGCAGACCTACCCGACCAAGCCGATCCAGATGCTCGTGCCGTTCGCGGCCGGCGGCCCAACGGACACGGTGGCTCGCGGGCTGGCGCAGTCGATGGGCAAGGCGATCGGCCAGACGATCGTGGTCGAGAACGCGCCCGGCGCCGGCGGCACGATCGCGCCGGTCAAGCTCAAGGCCGCGGCCCCCGACGGCTACACGCTGATGCTCGCGCACATCGGCATGTCGACGGCGCCTGCGCTGTACCGGACGCTGCCGTTCAAGCCGCTCGAGGACTTCGAGCTCATCGGGCAGGTCGTCGACGTGCCGATGACTTTCATCGCGAAGAAGGACCTGCCGCCGAACGATTTCAAGGGCCTGATCGACTACATGAAGGCCAACAAGGACAAGGTCACGCTCGCGAACGCCGGCGTCGGCGCCGCGTCGCATCTGTGCGGCCTTTTGTTCATGAGCGCGATCCAGACCGACGTGACGACCGTGCCGTACAAGGGCACCGCGCCCGCGATCAACGACCTGCTCGGCGGCCAGGTCGACGTGCTGTGCGACCAGACGACCAACACGACGTCGTACATCAAGTCGGGCCGCATCAAGGCGTATGCGGTCACGTCGAAGACGCGCGTCGACTCGCTGAAGGAATTGCCGCCGGCGTCCGAAGCCGGACTGCCGGGCTTCGAGGTGACGGTGTGGCACGGCGTCTACGCGCCGAAGGGCACGCCGAAGCCGGTGATCGACAAGCTCGTCGCCGCGCTGCAGGCCGGGATCGCCGACCAGGGCTTCGTGACCCGGATGCACGAGCTCGGCTCGGTCGTCGTGTCGAAGGACAAGGCGACGCCGGAAGGTCTGCGCAGCCACCTGAAGGCCGAGATCGACAAGTGGACGCCGATCATCAAGAAGGCAGGCGTCTACGCCGACTAAGGGAGCGGCGCAAAGTAGAAACCTACTTTGCGCCGGAACGGCCGAACAGCTGGAAAGGCTTGGGGCGGCCCGGCGCCTTTCCAGCGGCAAGAGCAACGAAGAACCGAGCGTAGCGCGTCGCGGCTGCTCCTGATGAAGGGCAGCCGCGCTCGATTCTAGAGCTGCTGCTCGAACCAGCGCGCGGTGAACTCGCTCATCCGCGCATAGGCGTCGCGCGCCGCCCAGCGCTCGCGCGTGACCTCGGTCGCTTCGGCGAGGTCGTTGTCGAAGATGCGCTCCATCTCGGTCCCGAACGTCGCGCCGACGACGATCGCGTTGACCTCGTCGTTGAAGCAGAAGCTCCGCCAGTCGACGTTCGAGCTGCCGATCGTCGACCACACGCCGTCGACGACCGCGGTCTTCGCGTGGAACACGCCGCCCTGGTACTCGTAGAGCTTGACGCCGGCGTCGAGCAGCTCCTCGTAGAACGAGCGCCCGGCGTGGAACGCGAGCCACGAGTCGGTGAAGCCGGGCAGCAGCACCTTGACGTCGACGCCGCGCGCCGCAGCCGCCTTGAGCGCCATGATCGTGTTGGGATCGGGCACGAAGTACGCCGTCGAGAGGTGGATGCTGCGCTCCGCATACGCGAGCGCGGCCATGAGCGTCAGGTACATCGGCGAGATCGTGCCGTCCGGCGACGAGCCGATCACCGAGATGACCATGTTGCCGTGCGCGGCGGGCGCCGGGTACGGGTTGCGCGCCCCGAGCGCGCGGCAGCCCTGCTTCTCCCATGTCGACAGGAACAGCTTCTGCAGCTCGGGTACCGCCGGTCCTTCGAGGCGCAGGTGGGTGTCGCGCCACCCGTCGTCGAGCGTCGGCATCGGGCGGCTGCGCAGTCCCGAGCCGCTCATGTAGACGCCGTCGAAATTGATGCCGCCGGTGAACGCGACCTTGCCGTCCACGACCAGGATCTTGCGGTGGTCGCGGTTGTTGATGAAGAACAGCCGCGCGCGCAGCGGGTTGATCGGGTTGAACTCGCACAGGGCGACGCCGGCCGTCTCGAGCGAGGCGAGGAATGCCGAGGACGTCTTGCGCGAGCCGACGCTGTCGTAGATCACGCGCACCTGGACGCCTGCGCGCGCCTTGCGGATCAGAAGGTCGGACAGGCGGCGGCCGACGTCGACGTCGTCGAAGATGTAGCTCTCGAGGTGCACGTGGTCGCGCGCGCCCTCGATCGCGTCGAACATCGACGCGTATGCGTCCGGACCGTCGAGCAGGATCTTCGTGCCGTTGCCGGTGGTGAGCGGCGCGCCCGTGTACGCGTTGGTCAGCACGAGCTTGCGCTCGAGGTTCGCCGAAGGCAGCGCGCGGAGCGTGTCCTCGATGCGCATGCGCGCCTCGCCCATCAGCTCGCCCTTCGGGCCGACGATGACGATCGTTTTTGGGTGCTTGCCCGCTGCCTCGCGCTCGGCGTCCTCGAGGGTCGGCAGCATCGCGCATGCGCTGACGACGAACGCCAGCGCGCATGGCGCCAGCGATCGAGGCGCGCTCATGGGCGCGCCCGCCACACGGGCAGCTTGCCGGGCCGGCCGGGACCCGCCTGCCACGCGACGTCGACGCCGATGCCGGGCACGGCCACGAGCACCTCGCCGGCGACGACGAGCGGCAACGCGTCGCGCTCCCAGGTCGGCAACGACGACTCGCGCAGGATCGATTTCAGCGCGCGGCGCGTGCGGTCGCCCGCAAGCTTGAGTCGCTCGCCGCCATGACGCGGACGGATCGAAAGACCGGCGCCGACGCGTGCGAGGTCGACGCCGCCGCCTTCGACGCTCTCGAAGCGCAGCTCGCCGTGCGGGAGCGCCACCGCCGCCTCGCCGTGCCACGGCGCGACGTAGTCGGAGGGCGCCGGCGCGTGCACGGCGACGCGACCGCGATGGCGGCCCACGATCGCCCCGGCGTGCGCGATCGCCACGGTCGCGTCGTCGCGTGCGTGCGCGAGCTGGTCGACCATCGCGCGAAGCCGGGCGGCCGGCGGTGGCGGAAGCCGGTGACGACGCAAGTACCAGCGCATGAGGTTGCGCGCCCGCGCGCCGTCGAGCGTGGAAAGCGCCGCCGCCGCGAAGCTGCCGGCGATCGCGTCGTAACTCGCGTCGTGCGCGTCGCGCTCGGCCAGCACGTCGAGCAGCGCGGCCGCGTCGGCCTGGTGCTCGGCCGCACGCGCGATCGTCGCCGGGTAGCCGGGCAACACCGAGCTCCACGCGGGGACGACGACGCTGCGGACCGCGTTGCGACGCCAGCGCGCGTCGCCGTTGCTCGGATCGTCGACGTAGCGCAACCCGTTGGCCTCGGCGTACGCGGCGATCTCGGCACGCGTCACGGCCAGCAGCGGGCGGCACCATGCGAGGCCGTCGGCGTCGACGTGCTCGGCAGGCATCGCGGCCATTCCCGCGGGTCCCGCGCCGCGGCCGAGTTGCAGGAGCAGCGTCTCGGCCTGGTCGTCCTGGTGGTGCGCAAGCGCGATCGTCTTCGCCCCATGCTCGCGCACCAGCTCGCGCAACGCCGCGTAGCGCGCGTCGCGCGCGCTCGCCTCGACGCTCGAGCGCGGAGTCCGCGGCACGCTCACGCGCCGCTCCGCGAAATCGACGCCGCGCGCGGCGCACTCGCGCGCGCAATGCGCGGCCCACGCGTCAGCGCCGGCCTGCAGCCCGTGGTGGACGTGGAACGCGAGCGCACGGCGGCCCCGCTCGCGCAGCGCCCTGGCGCCCGCGTCGAGCAGCGCCATCGAGTCTCGGCCGCCGGAGAGCGCGAACGCGACCGGTCCGCGCGAGGCGAGGGGCGTCGCGAGCCAGGCCGCGACGGCACGCTCGACCGGGTCAGCCCGGGTTGAGCTCCTTGAACTTGCCATACGACACGATCCGATCCTCGCGGCGCTCGACCAGCTCGTCGAGCGACAATTCGGCGAGCGGCTTCAGCGCCTCGGCGAGCGCCTTCTTGAGCGTGGCGATCGTCGCGGCGGGGTCGCGGTGCGCGCCGCCGACCGGCTCGTTCACGACCTTGTCGACCAGGCCGAGCTGCTTCAAGCGCGGCGCCGTGATGCCGAGGATCTCGGCCGCCTCGGATGCCTGCTCGGCGCTCTTCCACAGGATCGACGCGCAGCCCTCCGGCGAGATCACCGAGTAGGTCGAGTACTGGAGCATGAGCGTCACGTCGCCCACCGCGATCGCGAGCGCGCCGCCGGAGCCGCCTTCTCCGATCACCGTGACGATCACCGGCGTGCGCAGCCCCGCCATCTCGAACAGGTTGCGTCCGATCGCTTCCGACTGGCCGCGCTCCTCCGCGCCGATCCCCGGGTACGCACCCGGCGTGTCGACGAACGTGAAGAGCGGCAATCCGAACTTCTCGGCGAGCTTCATCAGCCGCAGTGCCTTGCGGTAGCCCTCGGGACGGGGCATGCCGAAGTTGCGGTGAATCTTCTCCTTGGTGTCGCGGCCCTTCTGGTGGCCGATGACGACGCAGGGCTTGCCGTTGAAGCGCGCGAGCCCGCCCACGATCGCAGGATCGTCCGAGTACGTCCGATCCCCGTGCAGCTCGCGAAACTCGGTGAAGAGCCCCGCGATGTAATCGAGCGTGTACGGACGCTGCGGATGGCGCGCGACCTGCGCGATCTGCCACGCCGTCAGCTTCGAGTAGATGTCCTTGGTGAGCTGCAGGCTCTTCTTGGACAGCCGCGCGATCTCGTCGGCGATGTCGACCGCCGAGTCCTCGTGCACGAAGCGCAGCTCGTCGATCTTCGTCTGCAGCTCGGCGATCGGCTGCTCGAAATCGAGGAAGGTCTGCTTCATTGGCGCGCGTCGGGTCGGGGAAGGTCGGCAGGATCATAGCGCAGCGGGGCCTTCGTAGCATCCCCTGCGATCATCGCGGTTCCGGCCGCGATGGTGCTGTCGGACGGCGACGTACCGCTAGGCCAGCGCGTCCCAGACAAGCTTGGCGCCGCTGGCGAACAGCAGCAGGTTGGTCACCGAATAGAACACCGCCTCGGTCAGGTGCTTGTGCAGCCACACGCCGACCCAGATGCCGATCGGCGCGAGCGGTGCGAACAGCAGCGACGTCGAGAGGTTCTCGACGTTGAGCTGGCCGAGGAAGTAGTACGGCACCAGCTTCACGTAGTTGACGATCAGGAAGAACACGACGGACGTCGCCACGAACGTCGTCTTGTCCGGCTTGTGCGGCAGCATGTAGATGACGAACGGCGGTCCACCGGCGTGCGCCAGCGTGCTGGTGAATCCGGACAGCGCACCCCAGAACGCGCCGGCGACGCGTCCCGGCGGCTTGCGCGACGCGGCGAGCCGCGCGGCGAGGCGCTCGGACAGCTTGAACCAGCGGTTGAGCGCGAACACGACCGCGATGCTGCCGACAACGAGCCGGATCGCGTTCGGCGACATCGCGCCGAACGCGAACGCGCCGACGACGATGCCGACGAGCGCGCCCGGCAGCAGGATCGCCAGGTGCTCGCGCGACCAGCGACCCCGGTAGGCGTGCACGCCGAAGACGTCCATCGCGCACAGGATCGGCAGCATGATCGCGGCCGCCTCGGGCGGCGCGATGAAGATCGACATCAGCGGGACCGCGATGCCCGCGGCGCCGCCGCCGAAGCCGCTCTTCGACACGCCGGTCAGCAGGATCGCGAAAATCGCGACCGCGTAGAACAGGGGCGGGAGGTCGGGTAGCGTCACGCGACCGGCGGCACGCCCGACGACGGCGCCGCCGCATCGCGCGGGCGAAGCACCGCGACGACCTCGTTGACGATCACCGCCGAGAGCACGACCGCGCCGCCGACCAGCGCCGTGATGCCCGGGTGCTCGCCCATCAGCGCCCAGACCCAGATCGGCCCGAGGACCGGTTCGAGCAGCGCGAGCAGGCCGAGCTGCGTCGCGGACAAGGTGCGCGACGCGACGGTGGCCAGCAGGCAGCCGGCGCCGAGCTGCACGCAGCCCATGACCGCGAGGACGCCCAGGTCGCGCGGCGTCGCCGAGAACGGCAGCGCGAGCGGCGCGGCGATGACGATCGAGATCACGCCGGCGACCATGACCTGCGGGAGCATGTCGACCGTCGCGTGGTACTTGCGCAGCACCGTGACCTGCGCGGCGAAGAAGAACGAGACGCCGAGCGCGAGCAGGTTGCCGACGACGCGGCCCGCGTCGACGGCGTCGGAGAACATCACGACGATGCCGGCGAACGCGACCGCCATCGCGATCCACGTGCGCATCGGCACGCGCTCGCGCAGCACGAGGCGCGCGGCGATCGCGGTGAGGAACGGCGACACGCTCATCAGCACGAAAGTGTTGGCGACCGTCGTGCGCGTGAGCGACGCGATGAAGAGGAAGAACTCGCACGCCAGGAACGCGCCGGCCGCGAGCCCCGGCCAGCCGACGGCGCGGATGGCCGCGACGGTGCGGCCGCGGTGCATCGCGACGAGCACGCCGAGCACGAAGAACGCCATGAAGACGCTGCGCCAGAACACGATCTCCCACGCGTCGCGGAGCGCGAGCTGGCGAACGAGGAAGCCGCCCGACGACCAGCAGATCGCCGCGACGACCATCATGGCGATCGCGCGATGGCGCGCGGTGGCGTCGGTCACGGTGGTTGAGGGCAATGAAAACGCCGGCATGGGTGGCCGGCGTGACGGGCGTCACTCTAGCACAGCCGCGCGATTAGAATGACGGCGGGGAACGGACGGAGGCGAACCCGGCATGGCGACACATCGCATCGCGGTGATGCCCGGCGACGGCATCGGCAAGGAGGTGATGCCCGAGGGGCTGCGCGCGGTCGAGGCCGCGGCGCGCAAGCACGGCGTTTCGCTGGCGTTCACGCACTTCGACTGGAGCTGCGACTACTACGTCAAGCACGGCCGCATGATGCCGGAGGACTGGTTCGCGACGCTCTCCGGCTTCGAGGCGATCTACTACGGCGCCGTCGGCTGGCCCGCGATCGTTCCCGACCACGTGTCGTTGTGGGGCTCGCTGATCCCGTTCCGGCGCGGGTTCGACCAGTACGTGAACCTGCGGCCGTGCCGGCTGATGCCGGGCATCGCCTCGCCGCTCGCGAACCGCGGCGGGCACGCGATCGATTTCGTCGTCGTGCGCGAGAACACCGAGGGCGAGTACTCGTCGGTCGGCGGCCGGATGTTCGAAGGCACCGACCGCGAGATCGTGTTCCAGGAGTCCGTGTTCTCGCGCAAGGGCGTCGACCGCGTGATGCGCTACGCGTTCGAGCTTGCGCGCACGCGACCGGCGAAGCACGTGACCTCCGCGACCAAGTCGAACGGCATCGCGATCACGATGCCGTACTGGGACGAGCGCTTCAAGGCGATGTCGGCCGAGCACCCGGACGTCCGCGCGGACCAGTACCACATCGACATCCTCGCCGCGCACTTCGTGCAACGGCCGCAGATCTTCGACGTCGTCGTCGGCTCCAACCTGTTCGGCGACATCCTGTCCGACCTCGGGCCGGCCGTGTGCGGCACGATCGGGATCGCGCCGTCGGCCAACATCAATCCCGAGCGCAAGCACCCGTCGCTGTTCGAGCCGGTGCACGGCTCCGCGCCCGACATCGCGGGCAAGGGGATCGCCAACCCGATCGGCCAGGTCTGGTCGGGCGCGCTGATGCTCGAGTTCCTCGGCCACCGCGACGCCGCGGCGTCGATCGTCGGCGCGATCGAGCGCACGCTGGCCGATCCGAAGGCGCCGAGGACGCGCGACATCGGCGGCACGGCGTCGACGACCGAGGTCGGCAAGGCGATCGCAGGGGCGATCTAGCGGGGCGCGCCGTAGCGGAAGTGCACGAGCGCGGCGCGCATCGTATCGACCTGGTCGGGCCTGTCGAGGCGCACCTGCAGGCCGCCGGGCGAGACCGGCACGTCCGCGTCGAGTCCGAGCGGCGCGGCGAAGCGCTCCGCGTAGCGTCGCCAGTCGCCGCCGTAGCGGCCGGTCGAGCGGTGCAGCAGCAGGAGGTCGAGCGGCACGGCGAAGCGCGCGCCGGCCTCGCTCGCGCGCCGCGTGAAGTCGAGGTCGTAGCCGTGGAAGCCGTCGAAGGTCTTGAAGTCGAAGTGATGCTTCTCCCAGACGCGCCGGTGTACGGCCATGAACACGCCGTCGAGCACGCGGACGTCTTCGCACACGGGTCGCTGGAAGCCCGCGGCCATCAGGAGCACGCCCGGCTTTCCTTCCGGGGGCATGTGCAGCACGTGACCGTGGATGTGGCGCTGGCCCGCGTGGTCCCAGCGTGGCCCGGTGATGCGCGACGCGCCGGCGACGCCGACGCCGTCGTAGCGCTCGAGGTGCGCGAACAGGCGCGCCGCGAAGTCGCTCGTGCGTAGCTCGATGTCGTCGTGCGCGAAGATCAGCACGTCGCCGCGCGCCTTCGCGGCGCCGCGGTTGAACGCTTCGGCGAGCGAACGTGCGTCGTGGATGCCGACGACCTCGAACTCGTGGCCGGCGAAGCGCAGGTTGAGATTCGCGACCACGGCCGCGTACTTGACGGGATCGATCGAGCAGACGATCGCCGACACGCGGCGGCGACCGCGCGTCGCCGTTGGCTGCGGGAACACGCGATCGACAAGGTCGGTCTGGCCGCGCGCCCACGCGAGCAGCACTCTCAGGTAGGCGCGCTGCGCGTCCTTGGACGCGGGATCGTCGTCGATCAGCGCGCACGCGTCGTCGACGACGCGGCTCGCTTCGCCGGCGGCGAGCGCGGCATCGATGCGGGCAAGGCGGGTGGTGTCGATCATCGGATGCGCAGTTTATGGCAGGATGACGGCCACGAGGGGCGGGAGGAGCGAAGAATGTCCTTGCAGATCGGAGTGCCGCGGGAGGTCTTCCCGGGCGAGAAGCGCGTCGCCACCGTTCCCGAGGTCGTCGAGAAGCTAATCAAGCAGGGTTTCCGCGTCGCGGTCGAGGCGGGCGCCGGCGAGGGCTCGCAGATCGACGACGAGGCGTATCGGGCGGCCGGCGCCGAGGTCGTCGCGGAGCGCGCGGCGCTCTGGGCGTCCTCCGACATCGTGTTCAAGGTTCGCGCGCCCGACGACGCGGAGATCGCGCTCCTGCGCGAAGGCGGCGTTCTGGTGAGCTTCGTCTGGCCCGCGCAGAATCCGCAGCTCATGGAGAAGCTCGCCCGCCGCCGCGCGACGGTGCTGGCGATGGACAGCGTGCCGCGCATCTCGCGCGCGCAAAAGCTCGATGCGCTGTCGTCGATGGCGAACATCGGCGGCTACCGGGCGGTGATCGAGGCCGCGCACGCGTTCGGGCGCTTCTTCACCGGGTCGATCACCGCGGCGGGCAAGGTGCCTCCGGCGCGCGTGTTCGTCATCGGCGCCGGTGTCGCGGGCCTGGCGGCGATCGGCGCGGCGTCGGGCCTGGGCGCCGTCGTGCGCGCCAACGACACCCGCCCCGAGGTGGCCGACCAGATCAGGTCGCTCGGCGGCGAGTTCGTCCCGGTCGACTACGTCGAGGAGGGCAGCGGCGTCGGCGGCTACGCGAAGGTCATGAGCGAAGGTTTCCTGAAGGCGCAGGCCGCCGTGTTCGCGAAGGAAGCGAAAAGCGCCGACATCATCGTCACCACCGCGTTGATCCCCGGGAAACCGGCGCCGAAGCTGATCAGCGAGGACATGGTGCGGTCGATGAAGCAGGGCAGCGTCATCGTCGACATGGCCGCCGAACAGGGCGGCAACTGCGCGTTGACCGTGCCTGGGCAGATCGTCGTGCGCCACGGCGTCACGATCATCGGCTACACCGACCTGCCGAGCCGGCTCGCGAAGCAGGCGTCGACGCTGTACGCGACGAACCTGCTGCGCCTGACCGACGACCTCGTCAAGACGAAGAGCATCGAGGGCGACCGGATCGCCGTCGACATGAACGACGAGGTGCTGCGCGGCACGACCGTGATCAATGCCGGCGACGTCACGTGGCCGCCGCCGCCGCCCAAGCTGTCGGCCGCGCCGCCGGCAACGGCGAAACCGGCCGCGGTCCCGGTCGCGACCGCGAAGAAAAAGGCACATGGCGAGGCGTCGGGACCGATGTCGCCGGGCAAGACTGCCGTGCTGTTCGGGACCGGCGCGCTCCTGTTCCTGCTGGTCGGCCGCTATGCGCCGCCGTCGTTCCTCGCGCACTTCACGGTGTTCGTGCTCGCGTGCTTCGTCGGCTACATGGTCGTGTGGAACGTCAAGCCCGCGCTGCACACGCCGCTGATGAGCGTCACCAACGCCGTGTCGTCGATCATCGCGATC
>DATBSV010000013.1:0-9250 GCA_036559685.1 Casimicrobiaceae bacterium | reverse complement strand
CGGCGGAAGGAGCGGTCGCCGAGGTGAGGATGCGCAACAACGGCTTCCCGTGCGTGATGCCGAACTACGGCGCGCCGAACGAGAAGCGCTATCCCGCCGACAGCGGCCGCATCCTCGCGCCCGCGCGGCACGGCACCGCCCGCTTCGTCTCGCCCAACGCCACTTACGTGCCGGCGCCGGGATTCGTCGGCGACGACGAGTTCCAGTACGAGGCCTACGCGCGCGGCGGCGGCGGATCGCCCGTCCGGCTGCTCGTCACCGTCAAGGTACGCGTGCAGCCGCCACGCTGAAAGCGAAAGGAGCGTCGATGATGGTGACCGTCAACCTGCTGGCCGTGCTCGTGGCCGCCCTGTCCAGCTTCCTGCTCGGCGGCCTGTGGTACTCGAAGGCCCTGTTCGGCGCGACGTGGAGTCGCGAGGCCGGCGACATGCGCAAGGCCGGCGAGGGAGGCCACCCGGCGAGAGTCTTCGGCGTTTCGTTCGTCTTCGCGCTCGTCGCGGCGTTCGCGTACGCGATCGCCGTCCCCGCGCCGACCGTCCCGGGCCAGGCCGCCGTCCTCGGGCTGGTCGTCGGCGCGGGCATCGTCGCCACGAGCTTCGGCATCAATTACCAGTTCGGCAACCGCTCGACCAAGCTGTGGCTGATCGACGGCGGCTACCACACGTTGCAGTTCCTGATCTACGGGCTGATCATCGGGCTGTGGCGCTGATGCCCTCGCCCGGGACGCTCGAGCGCTTCATCGCCACGGTCGAGGCGAACCTGCATGTCGAGGCGATCGAGCGCTTCTACGCCGAGCACGCCACGATGCAGGAGAACGATGCCGCGCCGCGCGTCGGTCGCGATACGCTCGTCGCGAACGAGCGAGCGGTCATGGCGAAGGCGCTCGGCGTGCTCTCGCGCTGCGTACGCCCCGTGTTCGTCGCAGGCGACCGCGTCGTGGTCCGCTGGCAGTTCCACTTCGACTGGCCCGACGGCAGCGCGACCGACATGGACGAGCTCGCCTACCAGCGCTGGGAAGGCGAGAAGGTCGTCGAGGAACGGTTCTACTACGATCCCGCGCAGCTCAAGCGAAAAGCGTCCGGCTGAAGCCGGACCCACAAGCCTCGTCAGCGGCGAAGCTGGAACACCGGCGGGCTGACGATCGCGATGTAGAGCGCGAACGCGGTCGCGATCGCGACGATCGCATGGACGGCGATCCGCATACGACGGGGATCGGGGCCGTCCCGCGTTGCCCACGCGACGAGCGGCGTGCCGACCAGTGCGGGCCACAGCCACTTGACGTCGGTGCTCGCGCGCACGTGCACCAGCGACAGGACGGTCAGAAGGTAGAAGTAGCCGGCGAGGATCGAGCGCTGGTGCTGCACGACGAGCGCCCGCGCGTCCGCGACCTGCCGCAGGACGCGCCACGCGATCGCGAGCGCGATCGTTCCGAGCACGAACGACGGGAAGTGGTGCAGCACGCCGAGCGCGACCAGCGCGACGCCGCCCGCGGCGAGGATCGTGCGCATCGCGCGGTCGAGCGGCCCCGGCGCGAGCGCGCGCTTGCGATAGCGGTGGATCGCGCGCCATCCGCACAGCACGAGGAAGAAACCGGTGAAGTTGAACGCGAGGTTGCGTGCGCCGACGAAGCCGGTCGCGTCGTGCAGCCGCAGCGTGAACGCGAGGCCGGTCAGGTAGAGCGGGATCATCGCGTAGACGAATGCCTTCGCCCAGAACCGATGACGCGGCGGGTCGGCCGAGTGCGCGAGCGCGAGCGGCGCGACGGCGAACGCGATCGCGTAGCCGACCGACTGGTGCGCGAGAACGAGCGCGCCGACGATCGCGCTGCCCTCGCCCGCCGTCACGGCTCGGCGGCCGCGGCGTCCGGCGTGTCGTCCGGCATCCCGGCGAGCGCGCGGGCGCGCCGTCGCGATGCCTTCAGCGCGTCGACGTAGCACGGCAGCTCGACCGGCACGCGCGTGCCTTCCGGAAGCGCGACATCCTGGCAGAGCGACTCGCGCAGCGGCAGCCGCTGGCCGCTGTCGAGGATGTGCATCTCGCGACCCTCGAGCACGTACGGGAACACGTCCACGTAGGCCGGAAAGCGCGACTCGTCGATCCGGCCGTTGCGATCGAGCCGCCACAGGCGCAGGCGCCGGCGCCGGTGCGCGAGCATCCACGGCTCGATCCGCACGTGCAGTTCCAGGTCGACGCCGGTCGAAACGTGCGTACGCAGCGCGCGCGTCGTGAGCGCGTAGCCGCGCGCGCTCGCAACGCGTGCCATCGGCACGAGGGCGTCGACCGGCACCGCGATGTCGATGTCGCTGTGCGCGCGCGTGAAGCGGCCGCGGACGAGCGGCTCGACGAGCCCCGAGACCACCATCCAGCGCTGGCCGTCGAGGACGCGCGCGAGATCGCGCAGGCCCGCGTAGCAGGCGTCGGCGTCGAAACGGGAGAGCGCGGCCTCCCGGCGCCGCGCGGCGTAGCGGACGTGCAACCGACCCACGTGCATGGCTCCCCTCCCCCATGCCGCATCGATTCTCGAGCCAGCCTACGCCGACGCCGTCGGCCGAACAACGGGTCGCCGCAGGAATTTTCGCGTTTCGCGTTCGCGATACGGCGCGGCGCGAGTTGTTCACCACATCTCGCGCGTTCCGCATGGAGGCACTGCGACGGTTCACGTATGATGCCGGCGCGCCCCTCGCACGACGGCGGCTTCCCTCGAAGCCGTTGTTCGCGCGGGCCGCCGGCGCGAGCGCTCATGTCCCGCACCGCCCGCGCCGCCCTGCTGGCCCTTCTCGTGCTCGTCGCGCCCGCGGTCGCCCTTGCGGCATCCTATGCGCGCACCGTGACGCTCGACGTCGACGGCAGCTCGGTGACGATCGACGTCTACGAGCCGGTCGCGCGCCCGATCGGCGTGGCGATCGTCGCGCACGGCTGGACGCGCTCGCGCGCGCGTCACCGCGACGCGGGCCGCGCGTTGGCCGAGGCCGGCGTCGTCGCGATCGTCCCCGACCTGCCCAACTACCTCGACCTGTGGGGGAACGGGACGGCGATCATGGCGCTGGTCGGGCGGCTCGAAGCCGGCGCGCTCGGCCTGGCGCCGGTCGAGCGCTCGTCGATGGTGTTGATCGGGACGTCGGCGGGCGGCCTCGCGACGGTCTGGGCGGCGTCGAAGCTGCCGGGCATCGCGGGCTGGGTCGGGCTCGACCCGGTCGACCGCACCGGCACGGGCATGTACGCGGCGTCGAAGCTCGCCGCGCCCGCGATCGTGCTGCTCGGCGACGCGTCGGCGTGCAACCTCTTCTCGAGCGGCAAGACGCTTGCGAACTCGGTGCCGCGGCTCGTGCGCTCGGTCAAGATCGACGGCGCGTCGCACTGCGACTTCGAGGCGCCGACCAACGGTTTCTGCTCGGTGATGTGCGGCGTCGGATCGCGCGAGAAGCAGCTCGAGGCGCAGAGCGCGACCGTGCTCGCCGCGCTCGAGCTCCTGGCGATGGCCCACGCCGCGCACGCACCCGTCGTGCAGGCGCCGTCCGCGCCGCCCGTCGAGCCCCCGGGCGAGCCCGAGGTCGCGCTGCCGCCGCAGGACTGATCCGCCGCAAGTCGGTCCGCCGAGGCGCGCACGCGCCGGTTGCGGTATAACGCGCGAAGCCGTCAGCATCGACCGGGGACGACCATGCGCCTGCGCAAGAAGCCCAAGCAATCGAAGACCTCGCCGTATCTCGAGGGATCGATCGGCGACCTGATGGAGCCGCCGCTCGCGGTGTTCGTACCCGAGCAGACCGTCGGCGACGCGATCGAGTCGATCCGCGAGCTGGTCAAGACCCAGCTCATCACCTACGCGTGGATCCTCGAGGCCGACGGCAAGCTCGCCGGCGTCATCACGATGCGCGACCTGTTGTTCAACGATCACTCGGCGAAGCTCGGCGACGTGATGCTGAAGTCGGTGTTCGCGCTCAAGGCGACGACGCCGCTCATCGACGCGATGAAGAGCACGCTCGACAAGCACTACCCGGTCTACCCGGTCGTCGACGACCAGGGCCGGCTCAAGGGCATGGTGCGCGGCGCGAAGATGTTCGAGGCGCAGGCGGTCGAACTGTCCGCGCAGGCCGGCGAGATGGTCGGTGTCACCAAGGAAGAGCGCCTCGCCACGCCATGGCCGCGCAGCCTGCTGTTCCGCCACCCGTGGCTGCAGCTCAACCTGCTGACCGCGTTCGTCGCGGCGGCGGTCGTCGGATTCTTCGAGGGCACGCTCGAGAAGATCGTGCTGCTCGCCGTGTTCCTGCCGGTGCTCGCCGGCCAGTCGGGCAACACCGGGTGCCAGGCGCTTGCGGTCACGCTGCGCGGCATGACCCTCGGCGAGCTCAAGCCCGGCGGCACGCCGCAAGCCGTGATGAAGGAATCGATCCTGGGCCTATGCAACGGTGCGCTCGTCGGCATCACCGCCGGGGCCGGCATGTTCGTCTACGCGTGGATGTCGAACAACCCGCAGGCGTTCATGCTCGGATTCGTCACGTTCCTCGCGATGGTGTTCGCGTGCGTCGTCAGCGGCATCTCGGGCGTGCTCGTGCCGACGACGCTGCAGCGGCTGGGCGCCGATCCCGCGACCGCGTCGTCTATCTTCCTGACCACCGCGACCGACGTCGTCAGCATGGGCGCGTTCCTCGGCCTCGCGACGATCATCCTGATCTAGCGACAAGGCCTAGGCCTTGTCCTCGCCGCCGTCGAGGGCGGCCTTCGCCGACTCGACCGCACGCTCCGCCTGCCGCCGGTTCATCTCGTCGCGCTTCTCCGCCTGCTCGACGATCTGCGCTTTGATGTCCGGATAGCGGCGCAGTATCTCGGTGAAGTCGTCGGTCGTGAGCTTCAGGAACTTGCCGTAGTCGAGCGCGGTGACGTCGGCCGAGCGCGGCTGGCCGCTGATCAGCGCCATCTCGCCGAAGAAGCTGCCGGGGCCGAGATGGATGTGCTGGCCGGCGACCGACACCTCGACCTCGCCGGCGGAGATGAAATACGCCGCGTCCGCCTTGTCGCCGCGGTGGATGATGCGCTCGCCCGGCTGCGCGCTCGCCGGCTGCAGGTGCAGCAGCACGACCTCGCGCTGCTCGGAGTTGAGCGACGCGAACATCGGGAAGTGCTCGACCAGCTCCTCGGGCGAGAGCGTCCGGTGCGCGGCCGCCAGCTCGTCGGCGCGCGCCTTCGCGACCGCGAGGTCGGCCTCGACGCCCGCCAGCCGCTCGCGGTGCGCGTCCTCGAGCTTCGCCTTGAGCGTCGGGCGCGCCGCGATGAATTCGTTGACCTTGTCGGCGACGACGAACGCGAACTGGTTGAGGGTGATCGAGATGAGCGCGCCGGCGAGGATCAGGCTCGCGCCCTCCGGCGGCATCAGCCCGAACGCGATGCCGAGCCCCGCGAGGATGAACGAGAACTCGCCGACCTGCGCGAGCGCCGCCGACACGTAGATGCCGGTCGACAGCGGGTAGCCCATGATCATCACGATCACGAGCGCGATGATCGCCTTGCCGAACAGGATCAGGAGCATCACGCCGGCCAGCATCATCGGCTCGCGGACGATGATCGACGGGTCGAACAGCATGCCGACCGAGATAAAGAACAGCACCGCGAACGCGTCCTGCAGCGGCAGCGTGTTGGCGGCCGCCTTGTGCGAGAGGTCGGACTCGTTCAGCACGACGCCGGCGAAGAACGCGCCCAGCGCGAACGAGACGCCGAACAGCTCGGCCGAGCCGAACGCGATGCCGATCGACAGCGTCAGCACCGCGAGCGTGAAGAGCTCGCGCGAGCCGGTGCGCGCGACCTGGCGCAGGAGCCACGGCAGCACCTTCGGCCCGAGCGTCAGCACGATCGCGGCGAACGCGCAGACCTTGAGAATGGTGATGAGCAGCGACACCGCGAGGCTGTGGTCGCTCCCGTGCGCGCCGCTCGGCACGTTGCCGCCGAGCACCCCGGCGAGCGCGGGCAGCAGCACGAGCACGAGGACCATCGCGAGATCCTCGACGATCAGCCAGCCGACAGCGATGCGGCCGTTGGTGGTCTGCAGCGTGTTGCGCTCCTCGAGCGCCTTGAGCAGCACCACCGTGCTCGCGACCGACAGGCACAGCCCGAGCACGATGCCGCCGCCGAGCGACCAGCCCCACATCATCGACATCACCGCGCCGACCGCGGTCGCGACCGCGATCTGTGCGATCGCACCGGTGATCGCGATGCGGCGCACGGCCATCAGGTCGGCGACCGAGAAATGCAGGCCGACGCCGAACATCAGCAGGATCACGCCGATCTCGGCGAGCTGGCCCGCGATGACGCTGCTGGCGACGAGGTCCGGCGCGAATACGCCGATGACCACGCCGGCGAGCAGGTAGCCGACCAGCGGCGGGAGCCGCAGACGGTTGGCGATCGTGCCGAAGAGGAACGCAAGGACGAAACCTACCGCGAACGTGGCGATCAGCGTGACGTCATGCGGCATTCCCGTCCTTGCGTCGTTTAGGCGCGGCGCGGCGGGATCGCCGCGGCTCGCGCGAATTGTGCCATGACCTAGCGGCCGAGCACGCGCCGGACCAGCGCGACGACCCCGTACAGGATCGCACCCGCGACGACGCCGGCGAGCATGTCGGCGCCGAGCTCGGCGAGCTTGCCGTACGGCTCGACCGCGTGCTGCAGCGACGGGATGCCGTGCAGCAGGATGCCCCCGCCGACCAGGAACATCGCCGCGGTCCCGGCAAACGCCAGGAACTTCATGAGCCAGGGCGCGATGCGCAGGAACGCGTTGCCGAGCATGCACTGGAACCTCGACCACGCGTCGGGGCCGTCGCGCCGGCACAGCCACACGCCCGCGTCGTCGAGCTTGACGATCGCGGCGACGATGCCGTAGACGCCGATCGTCATCAGCACGGCGACGCCGACCATCACGGCGACGCGCGTGGGGAACGGCGCGTCGGCCACGAGCCCGAGCGCGATCACGATGATCTCGGCGGACAGGATGAAATCGGTGCGGATCGCGCCCTTGATCTTCTGCTTCTCGATCGCCACGAAGTCGACGGCCGGGTCGGCGAGGCTTTCGCGCAGCGCCCGCTTCCCGGCGTCGGCCTCGTCCCGGTGCCAGAAGCGGTGCGCGACCTTCTCGAAGCCTTCGTAGGCGAGGTAGGCGCCGCCGATCATCAGCAGTGGCGTGACCGCCCATGGCGCGATCGCGCTGATCGCGAGCGCGGCCGGAACGAGGATCGCCTTGTTGACCGCCGAGCCCTTCGCGACCGCCCACACGACCGGCAGCTCGCGCTCGGCGCGCACGCCGGCGACCTGCTGCGCGTTGAGCGCGAGGTCGTCGCCCAGCACGCCGACGGTCTTGCGCGTCGCGGCCTTGGTGAGCAGCGCGACGTCGTCGAGGATGCTCGCGATGTCGTCGAGCAGCGCGAGGAGGCCGGTCGCGGCCATCCCGCCTACGATCGCGTTGCGGACGCCGCGCGGCGGTCGCCCAGCGCGAGGTCCATCTTCATCTCGCTCGCGAGCGCGTCGAGTCCCTGTTGCAGCGCCTCGCTCGATAGCGCGTCGGGTACGAACAGCAGCGCGCGCACGCGGAACAGATGCTCGCTCGGGGTCGCGCCGTTGACGATCTCGGTGTGCAGGTCCTCGATGCTCACGCCGCGCTCGGCGAGGCTCGCCGACAGGTCGCGCACGATGCCGGGCCGGTCGGCGCCCGAGAGCTCGAGGTTGACGATGCGGCGGCCCGCCGGCGGCTCGGTCGACTCGCTGCGTCCGATCACGACGCGCAGGCCTGCCGACTCGAGCGACGTCAGCGCGTTCGCGAGTGCGTCGACATTCTCGGGCGGAACGTCGAAGTGGACGATGCCGGCGAACTGGCCGGCGAGATTGGCCATGCGGCTTGCGGTCCAGTTGGCGCCGAAACCCTTCGCGCGCTCGGCCATCGCGCGCACGATGCCGGGGCGGTCGGGGCCGATCACCGTGACGACGAGCGACGCGGCCATCGGCTTGCGCTCGTCGGTCAGCGTCACCGTGCGCTTGACCATCGGCGCCTTGGTCGCGAAGCGCTCGTCCTGCTTGTGCGCCGGCAGGCTGCCATGCTGGCCCGCGTGGCGCACGACGCGCTTCAGGAGGTCGAGGCCCATCGGCGCGAGCGCGCGCTCCCACAGCTCGCGCGCGGACTCGCCCTTCGCGACGAAGCACCAGTCCTGCAGCGCGACGGCGCCGGCATCCCATCCGTCGGCCAGGTGGTAGACCGAGCCTCCGGCGATCGGGTCGCCTTCCATGATCGTCCACTCGACCGCCGCGATGCCGCGGTGGCGCGGCAACAGTGACGGGTGGTAGCCGATGCCGCCCAGGCGCGAACGCGCGAGGGCCTCGTTGCTGACGCGAGCGTGCGTGTGCGCCGCCACGATCACATCCGTGCCCTCGGGGATCGCCTCGCCCGGCACGAGCTTCGGATTCTCGAGCACGTGCACCGGGATGCCGAGCTTCTGCGCGGCGAGCGCGAGGCGGTCGTCGGCCGCCGGCGCGACGACCCGGACGATCGATGCGCCGTCCTTGACCAGCGCGTCGAGGACCGCACCGCCGAAGTATCGCGATCCGACCAGCGTGACGTTCATCGGATCACGCCGCCGCCGCTTCGTCGATGAGCCCGCGGTCGGCGAGCATCGCCTCGATCGCGGCGTCGCGGCCGCGGAACGCGCGGTAGGTCGCCGCGGGATCGACCGTGCCGCCGGCCGCGTAGACGTGGCGCTTGAGCTTCTCGGCAAGCGAGGGGTCGAACACGTCGCCGGCCTCGACGAACGCCTCGAACGCGTCGGCGTCGAGCACCTCGGCCCACATGTAGACGTAGTACCCCGCGGCGTACCACGACCCCGCGAACAGGTGGTCGAAATGCGGCAGCCGGTGGCGCATGACGATCTCGCGCGGCATCCCGATTCGCGCCAGCTCGGCCGCCTCGAATGCGGCAACGTCGACGGCGTCCGGATCCTCGACCGCATGCAGCGCCATGTCCACGAGCGCGCACGCGACGTACTCGACCGTCCCGAAGCCCTGGTTGAAGCGCCACGCTTCCCGTAGCCGCTGGATCAGCGCCTCGGGCATCGGCGCGCCGGTCACCGCGTGACGCGCGTGCTTGCGCAGCACCTGCGGGTCGAACGCCCAGTGCTCGAAGAGCTGCGACGGCAGCTCGACGAAGTCGCGCAGCACGCTCGTGCCCGACAGCCGCTCGTAGGTGACCTGCGACAGGAGCCCGTGCAGCCCGTGGCCGAAC
>DATBSV010000012.1:0-26895 GCA_036559685.1 Casimicrobiaceae bacterium | reverse complement strand
AGTGATGCGCCGCATCGCCGAAGACCTGTGCGGCCGCCTCGAGATCCTCCTCGACCTGGGACTCGGCTACCTCGCGCTCGAGCGCAGCACGCCGACGCTGTCGCCCGGCGAGCTGCAGCGCTTGCGGCTCGCGACGCAGGTGCGCTCCAACCTGTTCGGCGTCGTGTACGTCCTCGACGAGCCCTCGGCGGGATTGCATCCGGCCGATACCGAGGCGCTGCTGCGCGCCCTGGACCGGCTCAAGGACGGCGGCAACTCACTGTTCGTCGTCGAGCACGAGCTCGACGTCGTTCGCCACGCCGACTGGATCGTCGACGTCGGTCCGTCCGCCGGCGACCACGGCGGCGAGATCCTCTACAGCGGGCCGCCGGCGGGGCTCGCCGGCGTCGCGGCGTCGCGAACCGCGCGCTACCTGCATGCCCCGCCCGCGCGCGAGGGACGCACGCCCCGCCCTCCCGCCGGGTGGGTGAAGCTCGAAGGCGTGACGCGCAACAACCTGCGCGCGCTCGACGCGTCGTTCCCGCTCGGCGTGCTGACGTCGGTGACCGGCATCTCGGGGTCGGGCAAGTCGTCGCTCGCGAGCGTCGCGTTGGTCGAGCTCGTCGCCGACGCGCTCGGCCACGCGCTGGACGACGAGGATGACCACGACGAGGCGCCGCACGCCCGCGTCGCGAAGACCACCGGCACCATCGCCGGCGGGCTCGGGCCGCTCCGTCGCCTGATCCGCGTCGATCAGCGCCCGATCGGCCGCACGCCGCGCTCGAACCTCGCGACCTATACCGGCCTCTTCGACCACGTACGCACGCTGCTTGCGTCGACCGAGGCTGCGCGCCGCCGCCATTACGACGCCGGGCGCTTCTCGTTCAACGTCGCGAAGGGCCGCTGTCCGCACTGCGAGGGCGAAGGCTTCGTCATGGTCGAGCTCCTGTTCATGCCCAGCGTCTACACGCCGTGCCCGACTTGCGGCGGCAGCCGCTTCAACGCGAAGACGCTCGAGATCCGCTACCGCGGGAAGAATGTCGCCGAGATCCTGGCGTTGAGCGTCGACGACGCGTGGGCCTTCTTCGAAGACGAGCCCGCCGTGCGCCGCGCGCTCGACGTGCTGCGCCAGGTCGGGCTGGGCTACCTGCGCCTGGGGCAGCCGGCGACCGAGCTCTCGGGCGGCGAAGCGCAGCGCATCAAGCTGGCGACCGAGCTGCAGCGCGCCGGACGCGGCGACGCGCTCTACGTGCTCGACGAGCCGACGACCGGATTGCATCCCGCCGACGTCGAGCTGCTGGTCGCGCAACTCCACCGGCTCGTCGACGCCGGCAACACCGTGATCGTCGTCGAGCACGACATGCAGGTGATCGCGGCGTCGGACTGGGTGATCGACCTCGGCCCCGGCGCCGGCGACGAAGGCGGCACGATCGTCGCCCAGGGCACGCCCGCGGAGGTGGTGCGCGCGCCGCGCAGCGTCACCGCGCGCTATCTCGCTCGCGCGCTCGCGCCTGTTCGAGGGGAATGAACCGAACCGTCCGACTGTTTGCTTCTGCGGGCAGGCGTATCCTGCTTTTCGCAGCGTCCCTGAAATCAACGAGGAACACGTCATGAACAGCCTCTTTCGCATCTCGATTTCCCGCCTGGCGCGCCTTGGCGCGATCGCGGCGTTCGGCGCGCTTGCGTCGCTGCCGGCGCTCGCGCAGTCGATCACGCTGTCCGGCGCGAACGAGGTCCCGCCGGTCTCGTCGTCGGCCGCGGGCAGCGGCACCGTCACCGTCAAGGGCGACGGCAGCGTCACGGCGAAGGTGACCGTCACCGGCATGACCGCCACGGCCGCGCACATCCACATGGCCGCGGCCGGCGCCAACGGTCCGGTGATCGTCCCGTTCACCAAGACGGGCGACAACACGTTCGAGGCCGCGGCCGGCGCCAAGATGACGCCCGAGCAGCTGGCCGCGTACAAGGCCGGCAACACGTACGTCAACGTGCACAGCGCCGCCAATCCCGGCGGCGAGGTCCGCGCGCAACTCAAGCCGTAAGGCTTCCCCACCGTCCGGCGCCGGGGTCGGATTCGCCCGACCCCGGGGTCAGTGGCCGGGAAATGTGACGAGCGCCAGCGTCGGCACGCCCGCGCGCGCAAGACGCGCGCGGCCGCCGAGGTCCGGCAGGTCGATCACGAAGGCGCAGCCCACGACGTCCGCGCCGGCCAGCGCGCAAAGCTCGAGCGCCGCTTCCGCCGTGCCGCCGGTCGCGATCAGGTCGTCGACGACGAGCACGCGCTCGCCCGGCGCGATCGCATCGCGGTGCATCTCGAGCCGGTCGCGGCCGTACTCGAGCGCGTAGTCGCGGCCGAAGTTCTCGGCCGGCAGCTTGCCGGCCTTGCGGATCGGCACGAAGCCGACGCGCATCTCGGCGGCGAGCGCTGCGCCGACGATGAATCCGCGCGACTCGATGCCGGCGATCTTGTCGACGCGCGAGCCGCAGTGCGCGGCGGCCAGGCGCTCGACCACGGCGCGAAAGCCGGCCGCGTGCTTGAGCAGCGTCGTGATGTCGCGGAACTGGACGCCGGGCTTCGGGAAATCCGGCACCGTGCGGATCAGCGCCGCGAGGTCGATCGCGTCCGCCACGCGCGCGCCCGAACGCCTCAGTGGTCGTGGAACGGCGAGGGATCGAGCGCGCTCGCCGTGTCGACGAGCTCGAACACGAGCGACGGAGCCGCTCCGTCGCCCTTGCGCAGGATTTCCTTCTCGGTGCCCGAGAACTTGACCTTGACGCGCACGCCGTCGCTGGTCGCGCGCTCCCAGTGCGGAAGAACGCGCCGCACGTATTCGCGCTCGCGCTGCAGGCGCCCGATCACGCCCATCGTCTCGAGCAGCGTGAGCTTGGGCCAGGTCTCGCCACCGGGGCGGCCGTACGTCACGACATTCATGAAGCGCTGCAGGTCGGCGAAGTACGGATCGCGCTCGTCGACGAGCCTGCCGTTCGAGTAGATGGCGTCCATCAGCAGGGTCATCGTGCGCCGCTTCGCCGGCTGGCGCGACCAGCGGTCCAGCACGTCGTTCATCGTCGTCGCGAGGCACAGCTCGAGGTGCCCGCCCGCGACGAGCACGTGCGTCGCGGGAATGTCGAAGCGCACCTCGCCGTCGGGCGCCCGCACGCGGTAGTCGGGCGCGCAGTCCTCGGCGAAGTACAGGTCGGGCGACTCGTCGTCCTGCAGGTAGACGATCGGGATGCGGTGCGCCTTCGCGAAGCGAACGGCCTGGTCGACGCCCGGCTTGGTCGCGAAACGCGCGTCGTGGAACGCGGTCGCGTGCGTGACGATCAGCACGGTGTCGCCGCGCAGGCGCACGTCCGAAGGCGCGGTCAGCGGCTGCGGCGGACAGGCGGACGCGAGCGCATCGAAGCTCGCGAGCGCGACGACGAGGGCGGCGGCGAAGCGCAAGGAAGTCACGGGATCGGGCTGGACGGCATGATAGCGGCTTTCGCGCGTCCGAAGCATCCGCCTTGCGTCCCTATCGCATCCTCGTCATCGGCGGCTCCGGCCATTTCGGCGCGCGCATCGTGCGCGCGCTCGCGCGCAACGCGGGCATCGGCGTCGTCGTTGCGGGCCGTCGGCCCCCGAGTGCCGAATTCGACACGCTCGCGCTCGATCACAACGCGGCGGACCTACCCGCGCGGTTGCGGGAGGCCGCGCCCGACCTCGTGATCCACACGTCGGGGCCGTTCCAAGGACAGGACTATCACGTTGCCCGCGCCGCGATCGCCGCCGGCGCGCATTACCTCGACCTCGCCGACGGGCGCGAATTCGTCTGCGGCATCGGCGCGCTGGACGCCGAAGCGCGCCAGCACGGCGTCGTCGTCGCCTCGGGCGCAAGCACGCTGCCCGCCGTCTCGGGCGCGGTGCTCGACCGGTTGACGCCGCACTACGCGACGATCGACGCCATCGACATCGTGATCGCGCCGGGCCAGCGCACGCCGCGCGGCCGCGCGACGCTCGAGGCGGTGCTCTCGTACTGCGGCCACCCGTTTCGCGTCTGGCAGGGCGGCCGATGGAACACTGCCTATGGCTGGCAGGACCTGCGCCGCGTCGCGTTCGACGCGCTCGGTACGCGCCTTTCGGCCCGCTGCGACGTGCCCGACCTCGAGCTGTGGCCTGCGCGCCATCCCGGCGTTCGCAGCGTTCGCTTCGACGCCGCGCTCGAACTGCCGCTCGAGCACGCTGCGCTCGCCACCCTCGCATGGCTGGTGCGGATCGGTCTGGTTCGCGCACCCGAGCGGTTTGCATCGACCGCGATCGCGCTCGCGCGCCACCTCGACCGTTTCGGGAGCGATATCGGCGGCATGCGCGTGCGCGTCGACGGCGTCCGGCGCGATGGCGGACGGGGCACTCACGAGTGGAACCTCGTCGCGCGGCAGGGTCATGGGCCGGAGATCCCGTGCGTTCCCGCCGTCGCGATCGCGCGCAAGCTCGCGCGCGGCGAGACCTTCACGGCAGGCGCCCGGCCGTGCACGGGCATGATGTCGCTCGACGACTTCGACGCCGTCGCCGCGCCGTTCGACATCAAGTGGAGTGTCGACGAACGCTGAGGTCGGATCGCCGTACAATCGCCGACCGATGCTGACCCTAGACGAGCTGAAGGCAATCCCGCTCTTTTCCGACCTCGCGGGCGACGATCTCGAGCGCATCGCGAAGGAGGCCGCCGACATCCACCTCGTCGCGGGCGAGTACGCGGTCCATGAGGACGAGGACCGCGCGCTCTTCGCCGTCGTGTCGGGAAGGATCGAGGCGACGAAGATCACCGACGGCATCGAGCAGCACGTCGGCTGGCGTGGGCCGGGCATCATCTTCGGCGAAGTGCCGATCACGCTCGGGGCCAAGTTCCCGGTCGCGTTCCGCGCGGCCGAGCCGTCCCGCGTGCTGAAGCTCGAGGCGCGCCAGTACCACGCGTTGGTCGCCGACGTGCCGGCGATCGCCGAGGCGGTCGGCGCGATCGCGAAGGAGCGGCTCGGCGGGCTGCAAGGCATGGCCGCGAAGGCGCCGAAGGTCATGGCGACCTTGATCGGCGAGCACTACGAGAACCGGTGCCACGATCTCAAGCGCTTCCTCGCACGCAACCAGGTCGCGTTCGACTACCTGACCCCCGACGCGCCCGAGGTCGCGGCGCGCTGGCCCGCCGAGCGCTTCGACCCCGCGGACGGGCCCACGCTTGTGCTGGCGGACGGCGCGCGCCTCGCCTGCCCGCCGCTGCGCGTCGTCGCCGACCGGCTCGGGCTGCAGACCGCGGGCCGCGCGCGCGAATACGACACGGTCATCGTCGGCGGCGGGCCCGCGGGGCTCGCCGCGGCGGTGTATGGCGCCTCGGAGGGACTGCGCACGCTCGTCGTCGAGCGCGAGGCGCCCGGCGGGCAGGCGGGCACCTCGTCGCGCATCGAGAACTACCTGGGTTTTCCCAACGGCGTCTCCGGCGACGAGCTTGCGATGCGCGCGCTGCAGCAGGCGAAGCGGCTGGGCACCGACCTCATCGTCACGCGCGCCGTCGAGCGCATCGACCCGGTCACGCGCACCGTCGTGCTCGATGGCGGCGAAGCGCTGCGCACGCGCACCGTGATCCTCGCGACCGGCGTCGCGTGGCGCCACCTCGCGATCGACGGCTTCGACCGCCTGATGGGCAAGGGACTGTACTACGGCGCAGCACGCAGCGAAGCGAGCAACACGCAAGGACAGGACATCGTGCTGGTCGGCGCGGGCAATTCCGCCGGCCAGGCCGCGCTGTTCTTCGCGAACTACGCGAGCTCGGTCACGATGATCGTGCGCGGCGGCGACCTCGCGGCGAGCATGTCGCACTACCTGATCGAGCAGGTGCGCACCAAACCCAACGTGCGCGTCGAGTTCAGGAGCGAGGTGACCGCGATCCACGGCGATGGGCACCTGACCGCGATCGATGTCGCCGATCGCGCGAGCGGAACGACCGCGCGCCGCCATTGCGCCGCGCTGTTCATCTTCATCGGCGCCGACGCCGAGACCGGCTGGCTGCCGCCCGAGATCGCGCGCGACGCGCGCGGCTACGTGCTCACCGGCGTCGATGCGCGAAAGGCCGGCCGCTGGCCGCGCCGGCGCGATCCGTACCTGCTCGAGACCAGCGTTCCGGGCATCTTCGCCTGCGGCGACGTGCGCGCGAACCCGGTCAAGCGCGTCGCGGCGGCCGTCGGCGAGGGCTCGATGGCGATCGCGTTCGTGCACCAGTTCCTCGAGCACGACGGCGACGCGGCCTGACGCAAGCTACACCGCCGGCTCCCCGGGCAGCGTGAACGTGAAGCGCGAGCCCTGGCCGGGCTGGCTTTTGACCCAGATCCGCCCGCCGTGCAGCTCGACGAACTTGCGCGTGATCGCGAGCCCCAGCCCGGTGCCCTCGACCTTGCGCGACGCGGCGCCGACCTGGCGGAACTCCTCGAACACCGCCTCCTGGTCCTCGGGCGCGATGCCCACGCCGGTGTCGCTGACCGCGATCTCGACGCCGCCGTCATGCGGCCTGGCCGCCACTTCGACGCGCCCGCCATCGGGGGTGAACTTGATGGCGTTGGTCAGCAGGTTGAGCAGGATCTGCTTGAGCTTGCGCTCGTCCGCGCGGAAGCGGCCGAGGCGCGGGTCGATCGACGCGACCAGCGCAACCTCGCGCCGCTGGGCGCGCTCGCGCACGAGCGTCATCGTGTTCGCGATCGCGTCGGGCAGCGGGAAGTCGGACGGCTCGAGCTCCATGCGGCCGGCCTCGATCTTCGCGAGGTCGAGGATGTCGTTGATGAGCGAGAGCAGGTGGCGGCCCGACTCCTGGATGTCCCCGAGGTACTCGGCCTGCTTCGCGTTGATGTCGCCGAACAGGCGCTCGGACAGGAGCTCGGAGAACCCAAGGATCGCATTGAGCGGCGTGCGCAGCTCGTGCGACATGTTGGCGAGGAATTCGCTCTTGTGGCGGCTCGCCGTCTCGAGCTCGCGGCCCTTCGCCTCGATCTCGCGGAACAGTCGCGCGTTCTGGATCGCCAGCGCCGACTGCGTGGCGAACGCCTTGAGCAAGTCGACGACCTCGGGCGCGAAGTCGCCCGGCGTGTCGCGGTTGACCGCAAGGCCGCCGAGCAGGCGCTTGTCGCGCAACAGCGGCACTGCGAGGATCGCGCGATAGCCGTGCTTCACGAGCACCGCGCGAACGCGGCTCTGGTAGGTCTTCTCGTCGCGCGCGTCGCGCACGACGACGGGCTCGCCGGTGACGGCGAGCTTGCCGACCGTGCCCTCTCCCTTGCGGATCGGCATCGCGCGTAGCGCGTCGACGATCTCGGCGGGCAGGTTGTGCGTCGCACGCAGGTGGAATTCCTCGCGCTGCTCGTCGTATTCCCACATCGAGCCGCCGGTGACGCCGGCCAGCGTCGTCGCGCGCGAGACTATCGTCGCGAGGACGGTCTCGAGGTCGAGCGACGAGCTCACCGCCTGCCCGACCTCGCCGAGCGCGCGGAGCTCGCGCACCGACTTGGTCAGCTCGTTGAACAGCCGCACGTTCTCGATCGCAATGACCGCCTGGTCGGCGAACGTCGTGACGAGCTCGATCTGCTTGTCGGTGAAGGGCTCGACGCGGGTCTTCCACAGCACGACCACGCCGAGCAGCGCGTCGCCGGCCAGCATCGGGACGGCGAGCATCGTGCGATAGCCGCCGAGCCGTTGCGCAGCGCTGTGCGCATACCCCGCCACCTCGAGCACGTCGTGCCAATGGACCGGCTTGCGCAATTCCGCCGCGCTTCCCGAAATCGTCCCGGGACCGAGCGCCAGCGGGTTCGCCCGAAGGTAGTCGTGCATCTCGCGGTTGTCGCCGTAACCGGCCGCGAAGTGCAGCATTCCGCCCTCGTAGCGGTGGATGTGCGCATATTCAGCGCGGCACAACCGCGAGGCGCTCTCGAGCACCGTATCCAGGACCACGCCGAGGTCGAGTGTCTGGCGGCTGATCGCCTTCAGCACGTCGGCGGTGCCGGTCTGCCGCTCGAGCGCCTCGCGCGTCTCGTTGAACATCCGCACGTTCTCGATCGCGATGACCGCCTGGTCGGCGAACGTCTTCAGGAGCTCGACCTTCGCCGGCGGGAACAATCCGGGCTCGCCGCGCCCGACGAAGATCCCGCCGATGACATCGGCGCCGCGCATCATCGGAACGGCGATGCCGCTTCGCCACACGCCGGCGCGGGCAACGTCCTTCATGTGGTAGTTGGCGTCGTCGAGCACGTCGGGGCTCTGCTGCATGGCGCGCGAGCGTACCGCCCGCGAGCTCAACGTCTGCGCGTCGAGAGGCATCGGGAAGTAGCGGGCGATCGACTCGCGCGCCTCGCGCGTGACGCCGTGGACGGCAGCGAGATCGAGGTGGTCGCCGTCGATCTTCGACACTACGCTCACCTGCGCGCCGCACAGCACGCACGCGTGCTGCGCGATGATGCCGAACACCGGCTGCACGTCGTCGGGCGAGCGCGAGATCGCGCGCAGGATCTCGCCGGTCGCGGTCTGGTGCTCGAGCGCTTCCGACACCTCGCGGTGGCGGCGCTCGAGCGCGTCGAACAGCCTCGCGTTCTCGATCGCGATGACCGCCTGGTCCGCGAAGGTCCTGAGCAGGTCGACCTTCGCCTCGGAAAACGCGCCGGTCTCGGCGCGCCCGACGAAGATCGCGCCGATCAACTCGCTGCCGCGCATCATCGGCACGCCGATCCCGGCACGCCAACCTGCGGCGAGGGCGGAATCCTTGGTCGGATAGGCCGGATCCGCGAGCACGTCCGGGACGTTGACTACCGCGCGCGCGCGCGCGGCCCGCGCCGACAGCGCCTCGCTGGCCAGCGGCATCGGGAAATAGCTCGAGATCAGGTGCGTCGCGTCCTCGCTGGCGCCGTGCACGGCCACCAGCCGCAGGACGTCACCGTCGAGCACCGAGACGATCGCGGAATGCGCGTCGCACAACCGGGCAGCGCTGCGCGCGATCGCGTCGAAGACCGGGTGCGTGTCGCCGCGCGAGCGCGAGATCGAACGCAGGACGTCGCTGGTCGCCGTCTGGTGCTCGAGCGCCTCGGCCATCTCGCGGTTGCGCGCCTCGAGCGCGTCGAAGATCCGCGTGTTCTCGATCGCGATGACCGCCTGCTCGGCGAACGTCTTCAGCAGCTCGAGCTTGCGCTCGGCCAGATGACCGACCTCTTCGCGCGCGACGGTGATGACACCGATCGGCGCCCCGTCGAGCATCATGGGCACCGCGACGATGCTGCGTTGCTTCACCGCGCGCGAGAACGCGCCGTGCGCATACTCGCGGTCGGATTCGATGTCCGGGATTTCCTCGGGGTGGCCGCCCATGACCGCGCGTGCGCTGGCGCTGCCGCGTCCCGGCGCCATCGGATACAACGCCTGCACCTTGGCAAGGTGCTCGGGCGGCAGGCCATGGTGGGCGACGAAATGCAGGAGCTTCCCGTCGAACCGGAAGACGTGGCAGAACGCGGCGTGACACAGCCGCGCGGCGCTCCGCGCGATCGTGTCGAACACCGGCTGGGCGTCGCCGCGCGAGCGCGCGATGACGCGCAGGATCTCGTTGGTGGCAGCCTGCTGCTCGAGCGCTTCGGCAAGCGCGCCGGCCGGGCCGGCGGCGCGCCCTTCCCCCTCGCTCATCGCATCTCCCGTGCCCGGGCGTGCCCAGGCGCGGAGGATCATGGGGCGGGGTGGGCGTCTTGTCTACACGCGCGGCTCGCCGCGGCCGTTGACCGGGATCGTCGCGCCGGGCGCGAAGCTCAGCTGCGCGGTGTAGTCGCGGCCGCGGAAGCGGTACGTGACGTCGTAATACGCGGGTTGCCCCGAGTATTCGTTCGTGCAGCGCTGCACGCCACCGGGGCGACCGCCCGCCACGTTCGAGCCGACGACCGCACCACCGACCGCGCCGACCGCCGTGGCGACGTCACGACCGCGGCCGCCGCCGATCTGGTGGCCCAGCACGCCGCCCAGGATACCCCCGACGACCGCGCCCGCGATGTTGCGGTCCGAATAGCCGCGATGCTCGGTCCAGCAGCGCTGCTCGGGCGGGCCGCCCACCGCGCGCACGTAGATCACATCGGCCTGGTAGGTCTGCTCGCCGTAGCGCGGGTAGTAGTTGTAGTTGGGCGGCGGCGCGGGCGGGTAGCCTCCGGCGACGTTTCCGCCGACCCGCCGGATCGACGAAACCGAGCGGTCGAGCCCCATCGATGCGAGCGACGGATACTGGCCCGGCGTCAGCACCGTGCAGCGGCCTTCGAAATTCTGGTCGGCGCAGAACTCCCAGCGTCCGCGGTCGACGATGACCGACGCCGTGCGATCGTTGAAGCCGTAGGGATCGAGGTTCGGCATGTCCCAGTTGATCGGATAGCTCGCGCCGCGGAAGCCCTGGTCCGAGTAAAGCGTGACCTGGGCGGCGGCGAGCGGCGCGGCGAGCGCGGCGGCGAGCGCGATGGCGGCGGCGGCGAGGCGTGGCATGGCAGCTCCCGGAAGGTGTCGCGGAAAGTGTATCCGAACGTCCGACCGGCCCGGGCGGATGACCGGTCTATACTCGATTCGCATGTCGACCGTCCTCGTCCGCGGCACCGGCGACATCGGCTCGGCCGTCGCGTCGCTCCTGTTCCGCGACGGCCACACGGTCGTGCTGCACGACGCCGCGTCTCCGCCGCACGCTCGCCGCGGGATGGCGTTCGTCGACGCGCTCTACGAAGGCTCCGCCGAGCTGGACGGACTCCTCGCCAAGCGCGCGCCCGGCGTCGAGGCATTGCCGTGGATGCTCGGCTGCCGTCGCGCGCTTCCGGTCACCGATGCACCGCTCGATAGGGTCGTGGCGGAGATCCGCCCCGACGTCGTGGTCGACGCGCGCATGCACAAGCGCCAGCCGCCCGACCGGCCGCGTGACCTCGCGCCGCTCGTGATCGGGCTGGGGCCGAGCTTCGACGCCGGCGTCGACGTCGACATCGCGATCGAGACGCAGTGGGGCGACGACCTCGGCGCGATCGTGCGCCGCGGCCCGACGCGGGCGCTCGCGGGAGATCCTCAGCCGATCGACGGCCACACGCGCGACCGATTCGTCTACGCGCCGGTCGACGGCAGGTTTCGCACGGAGCTCGGCATCGGCGACGCCGTCGTCGCAGGCGCCGAGATCGGTCGACTCGGCGACACACCGGTCGTCGCGCCCCTGACCGGCTGCCTGCGGGGTCTCGCGCACGACGGCGCCGACGTGCGCGTGGGCGCAAAGATCGTCGAGGTGGATCCGCGCGGCGACGTAAGCGCAGTCCGGGGGCTCGGCGAGCGCCCACGGCGCATCGCGCAGGGCGTGCTGCGCGCCGTCAACGACACGGACGCGCAACGATGAGCGTCCGCCGCAAGCGCGACTTCCCGGTCGCGGACGTCCGGCGCTACCTCGAGCCGGGGCCGGTCGTGCTCGTGAGCTCCGCGTGGCGCGGCCGGACGAACGTCATGACGATGGGCTGGCACATGGTGGCCGAGTTCGTGCCCTCGCTCGTCGCGTGCTACGTCTGGGACGCGAACCAGAGCTTCGGCATGATCCGGAAAAGCCGCGAGTGCGTGATCAACGTGCCGACGGTCGAGCTCGTCGACACGATCGTCGACATCGGCAACTGCAGCGGACGCGACGTCGACAAGTTCGCGGCGTTCGGGTTGACGCCGATGCCGGCGCGGAAGGTGCGGGCTCCGCTGATCGGCGAGTGCCACGCGAGCTTCGAGTGCCGATTGCACGACGGTCGCTGGATCGACCGCCACTCGATCTTCGTGTTCGAGGTCATCGCCGCGCATGTCGCGCCGCGGCCGAAGCATCCGCGCACCGTGCACTACCTCGGCGACGGCGAATTCATGGTCGCTGGGGGCACCATCTCGCGCCGCTCGCGGTTCCGGCCCGACCGCCTTTGACGAGGATGCGATGAAGCCCCCTCCTCCCGATTGGCCGCGCATCGCGAGCTCGGTGTTCTACCGGGACGCCGCCAAGGCGATCGACTGGCTGTGCGACGCGTTCGGCTTCGAGGTGCGGCTCAAGGTCGAGGACGGCGCAGGCGGGATCGTGCACAGCGAGCTCGTCTACGGCGAGGGACTCGTGATGGTGAGCCAGGAGGCGCTCGAAAGCGACCGGCCGTGGAAGCGCTTCATGCGAAGCCCCGCCTCGCTCGACGGTCGCACGACGCAGGCGATGATGATCTTCGTCGACGATGCCGACGCGCACTGCGCGCACGCGCGCTCGCGCGGCGCGACGATCGTCGAGGAACCGGCAACGAGCGACCACGGCGCGGAATACTGGGCCGACCGCAGCTACGCGGCGCTCGACCTCGAAGGCCACCTTTGGTGGATCACCGAGCGCGTGCGCAACCCGCCCGCGCGCTAGGCGGGCCGCGGGATCAGTGATCCGCGCCCGGATCCACCGCCAGCTCGCGCAGCGCGGACAGCGGCACGACGGCGAGCGTCTCCTCGTGCGTCGCCGCGAGCACGACCGGCGGCGCGACGCCGGCCTCGTAGGCCTGCCGCCACGTCGCCGCGCATACGCACCACTGGTCGCCGGGCTTGAGCCCCGGGAAGCGGTATTGCGGCACCGGGGTGACCAGGTCGTTGCCCTGCGCCTTGGCGAAGCGGAGGAAGGGCGCGGTGACGCGACAGCAGACGACGTGCAGGCCCACGTCGTCGGGCCCGGTGTTGCAGCAACCGTCGCGGAAGAAGCCGGTGCGCGGCGACATCGAGCACGGCTCGAGCGTGCCGCCCAGCACGTTGCGGTCGGGGGATGCGGACATGGACCGCATCATAAAGCGATCGGCGGTCCGACTGCGACCGCCGATCGCTTCACTGCCCTTGCCGCGTCAGGCTAGACGCGAGGCACGCCGTCGCCGTTGACCGCGATCGTCGGGCCCGGCGCAGCGCTCAACTGCGTGCGGTGCGTCTGGCCGCGGAACGTGTAGGTCACGTCGTAGTACGCCGGTTGCCAGTTCGACGACACCGTCTCGCAACGCCGCACGTCCTGGCTGTAGGCCGGGCCGCCCGCGACGTTGGAGCCGATCGCCGCGCCACCGACCGCGCCGACCGCCGTCGCGACGTCCTGCCCGCGACCGCCACCGATCTGGTGACCCAGCACGCCGCCGAGGATGCCCCCGACCACCGCGCCCGCGACGTTGTTGGCGTTGTAGCCGCCGACACGCTCACGCTCGACCCAGCAGCGCTGCTCCGCCGGTCCGCCGACCGCGCGCACCGCGACGACGTCGGCCTGGTAGAGCCGCTCGTCATGCCGCGGGTAGTACTCGTAGCGCGGCGGCTCGACCGGCGCCGGCGCGTACGCGTAGCGCGGCGAACCGCTCACCGGGCGGATCGACGAGATCTGCTTGCCCATCCCCATAGCGGCGAGCGACGGGTACTGCCCCGGACGCACGATGCGGCAGTCACCGCGATACGCCGAGTCCTCGCAGACTTCCCATTCGCCGCGCTGGACGATCATCGACGACGCGCGGTCGTTGAAGCCGGAGCCGGCGAGGTTGTCGACCGGACCGGCCGCGGTAAACGATTGCCCGCGCATGCCATCGGCAGCGTAGAGCGTTACTTGTGCGCTCGCCACCCCCGCGAACAACGTCGCGGCGATCGCCAGCGTCAGCTTCGAAGTCTTGTGCATGAAATCCTCCTGTCGAATGTCGTTACCGACATCGACGTTGTACCGTGGAGCACACGCGATGCGCGTCGGCGCGCGGCGCGGCTTCGCGACAGTCGCAGGGGGCGCCTAAGCGTCCGTGGTCGTCCGACGCTTCTCCGCGTCGCCCAGGAGCGACGTCAGCGTGGCCAGCGTATCGGCTTCCTCGACGGGCTTGTCTACTCGCCAGCGCAGCATGCGCGGAAAGCGCACCGCGATGCCCGACTTGTGGCGCGGCGAGCGCTGGATCGCCTCGAAGCCGAGCTCGAACACCAGCGTTGGTGCGACACTGCGCACCGGGCCGAACTTCTCGACCGTCGTGCGCCGCACGATCGCGTCGACCTCGAGGATCTCCTCGTCCGTCAGCCCCGAGTAGGCCTTCGCGAACGGGACGAGCTTGCGGCCCTCGGGCCCCTCGTCCCACACCGCGAACGTGTAATCGGTGTAGAGGCTCGCGCGGCGGCCGTGGCCGCGCTGCGCGTAGACGAGCACCGCGTCGACGGTCATGGGATCGATCTTCCACTTCCACCAGGCGCCGTCGCTCTTGGTGCGGCCCACGCCGTAGCGCGCGTCGCGGCGCTTGAGCATGAAGCCCTCGACACCGCGGTCGCGCGACTCCTCGCGCAACGTCGCAAAGTCCGCCCAGCTCGCGCGCTCGACGCGCGGCGAGAGCACCAGGCGCGGATCGGCGACCTTCGCGACCATTGCTTCGAGTCGCGCGCGCCGCGCCTCCTGCGGCTCGTTGCGCAAGTCCGTGCCGTCCTGCTCGAGGACATCGTAGGCGAGCAACACGACCGGCGTCGCGGCGAGCATCCTGGGCGTGAGCGTCTTGCGCCCGATGCGCGTCTGCAGCGCCGCGAACGGCTGCGGCTGGCCGTCGCGCCACGCGACGATCTCGCCGTCGACGACCGTGCCGGCGGGCAATCGCGCGCCGAGCGCGGCGATCTCGGGGAAGCGCTCGGTGACGAGCTCCTCGCCTCGCGACCACAGCCACACCTCGCCTCCGCGCGCGACCAGCTGCGCGCGGATCCCGTCCCATTTCCACTCGACGATCCAGTCGCCGGGCGGACCGAGCGTCGACGGGTCCGCGTTCAATTGATGCGCGAGGAAGAACGGATAAGGATGGCCCGCGGCCGCGCGTGTTTCGCCCTCGGGCGCGATCAACGCGCCGAACGCCTCCGCATCATGCTGCGCGCCGATGTTCGTATAGCCGATCAGCCGCTGCGCGACCGTCTTCGCATCGAGGCCCGCGTGCGCGGCGAGCGCTCGCGTGACCAGCAGCCGCGACACGCCGACGCGGAAGCCGCCACCGATCAGCTTGATCAGGAGGAAGCGGCCGTTCCAGTCGAGCTCGTCCCAGTCGGCGATCAGGCGCGCCTTCACCTCGGCCGGATCGGCGCCGCGCAGCGCGGCGAGCCGCGCGACCCAGTCGGCGAGGCCTCGGTCGGAGAGGCGTGTCGCGGTCGGCAACACGTGCGCGAGCGTCTCGGCAAAGTCGCCGACCGCCTGGTAGCACTCCTCGAACAGCCAAGGCGCGAGGCCCGACGCGTCGATCGCCGCGTCGCGCAGGACCGCGCTCGGCACTGATTGGCGCGGCCTGCCGCCGGCGAGAAAGTAGGTCGCCCAAGCGGCGTCCCCGGGCGACGCGGTCGCGTAATAACGTGCGAGCGCATCGAGCTTGCCGCTCGTCGACGTCGTCGCGTCGAGCTCGACGTAGAGCTGCGCGAACGCCTTCACGCCCCCGCCTCCGCCGCGTCCTCGTCGTACTCGGTCGCGAACGCGCCGGCGTCGAAGCCGAGCTCGGCCAGGTGACGCACCATGATCGCGACCGAGCCGTGCGTCACGATCACGCGCGGCGCGCCGGTCGAGGCGATCGCCGCCATGAGGCCGGGCCAGTCGGCGTGATCGGAGAGCGCGAAGCCGCGGTCGAGCCCGCGGCGCCGGCGCGCGCCGCGCAGCCGCATCCAGCCCGACGCGAACGCGTCGCTCGCATCGCCGAAGCGGCGCAGCCACGGCGTGCCGGCGGCCGACGGCGGTGCGAGCACGAGCGCGCGCGCGAGATCGGACTTGGCCACGTCGTCCACCCGGTGCGTCGGCGGCAGTGCGACGCCGCTCGCGCGGTACGCGTCGTTCAGCACCTCGACCGCGCCGTGGCAGACGATCGGCCCGATGTCGAGCGCGCCCGTCTCGCGCATGCCGGCGAGGATGCGCTGCGCCTTGCCGAACGCGTAGCAGTACAGCAGGCTCGTGCGGCCCGCGGCGGCGTTGCCGCGCCACCATGCCGCGATCTCCGCGAACGTCTCGTGCGGCGGCTGCCAACGATAGATCGGCAACCCGAACGTCGACTCGGTGACGAACACGTCGCAGCGCACCGCTTCGAACGGCGCGCAGGTCGGGTCCGGGTCGATCTTGTAGTCGCCCGACACGACCCACACCCTGCCTTGGTGTTCCAACCGCACCTGCGCCGAGCCCAGCACGTGGCCGGCCGGATGCAGCGAGATCGCGACCCCCTGGTGGACGACGCGCTCGCCGTACGCGATCGCGTCGAGCGCGATGTCGGCGCCGAGCCTCGTGCGCAGGACGCGCTCGGCGTCGCGCGACGCGAGGTAACTCGCGCTGCCGGGCCGCGCGTGGTCGCCGTGCGCGTGCGTGATCACGGCCCGGTCGACCGGTCGCCACGGATCGATGTAGAAGCCGCCCGCCGGGCAATAGAGTCCCTCGGGCCGAGAGACGACGAGGTCGCTCATGGGCGCGGCGATTATCCGGCTTCGCGCCGACCTCCCGCTGTAGGACTAGCGCCCGGCCGACTTCACAAGGACGCGCGTTCGTGCGCCAATGCGCACATGTTCCGTCTGTCGGCGACGATCTGCATCGCGCTCGGGGCGGCCGCGCCCGTCTTCGCGGCCGACGTCTCGTACCACGCCGAAACCGTGTCGACGGCCAAGCGCCAAGGCGCGATCAACGCCGGCAACGTCGCGTGGCAGTGCGACGGCGTCAAGTGCGTGGGGATCGGCCCGTGGGCGACGCCGCCGCCGAGCCTGTGCGTCGCCCTCGCGCGCGAGGTGGGCCCGTTCCGCGTGTTCGCGCAGTTCGCGCCGCGCGACGTCGCGGCGTGCAACGACAGCGCGAGCGGAAGCGGGCCAGCCGCGCCGAAGGCCGCGCCGCCCGCGAAAGCGCCACCCAAGGCGGCGCCCGGCAGCGGCCAGGCCTGAACCCGTTGGCGGCGCCGTCGATCCCGGTGCCGGCCCTACGCCGCCGCCGCGCCGTTTCGCGCTGACGGCAAAGGCGACGCGACCTCGGGGGTGTCGTCGCCGAGCAGCGCGCGCGTGCGGCGCCACGCCAGCCACGCGAACCCTGCGCCGAGCAGCAGCAGCGCGACGCCATCGCCCGCACGCAGCTCGCCGTGGAAGACGAGCAGCGGCGCGGACAGCGCGGAGAATGCCGCGACGAGGCCCGCGCGCAGCCACAGTCCGGTGAAAACAAGTGCTGCAGTGACGCGCGGCGTCCACGCTTGGTTGCGGTCCATCGTGCGGTCCCTTCGCGATCGCGGCCGACGTCCGGCCGCACATCCACCATAGGGACGCGCGCCCGCCCTTGCCAATCGTTTGTTTCGATGGGCGCGATCGGCGCGCCGGATGACGAAGGGTCTAGAGCGTGGCGATGCCGCGTGCCTTGAAGGGCGTCGCGAGCATGCCCGACACGCCCTGCCACTCGGGCGCACGCAACCTTGCGAGCCCATAGGCGGGCGCCCGGTCGTAGTCCGGCGCGCGGTAGGTGCCGAACAGCCGATCCCAGAACGAGAACACGGTGCCGTAATTGGCGTTGGTCTCGTCGACCCGCGGCGAATGGTGGACGCGATGGATACCGGGGCTCGCGATGACGAGACCGAGCACGCGATCGAGGGCCGGCGGCAACCGCAGGTTCGCGTGCTGGTAGAGGCCGATCGGCACGCCGACGATGCCGCGAAGCATCAGCACCCACATCGGCAGCCCGACGACCCACAGGAGGCCGGACTGCCACAGCAGCGTGACCAGCACCTCCAACGGGTGGTGGCGCAGCGCCGTGCTCGCGTCGAGGTGCGGATCCGAATGGTGGACCGCATGAATGAGCCACAGCGGTCGCACGCGGTGCTGGATCACGTGCAGCAGCCACTCGGCGAAGTCGAGCACCAGGATCCCGGCAATCGCCTGCGCCCAGCCCGGCAGCGACGCGAGCGAGAGGAGCGCGCGCGACGGATCGACGCCGATGCGCAGCTGCAACCACGGCACGAGCCACCAGTCGACGAGGGCGTAGCCGGAAAGCCAGACGCCGAGGTTGACCAGAAGGTGGCGCAGACGCGCGCGCTCGTCAGCGAACGCGACGTGGGGATGGAGTGCCTCGACGAGCGTGAGCGCGGCGAGCCCGCCGGCCAGCACCCATACCACGACCCGGCCCAGCGCCGCGGCCAGCTCGGCGTCGGTCATCGGCGGACGACGGCTACTTGCGTCGCTTCGCCGCCCAACCCGCCACGCCTGCGACCAGGGCGGCGAGGACGATCAGACCGACGTCGTCGATCGCGGGAATCGGGAACGACGACCCGCAGACGACCCCGGCAAACGCAGGGAGAGGCAACGATGCGGCGATGAGGGCGAGCCAGCGCGACATGGTCGGATCCTTTCCGGCAACGAGCGTGCGACCTGCACGCGCGTACATGATAGGACACCGGCGCGCGTCACGGTAGGGTCAGGCCGCGCTCTCGCCGCGCCGAGCGTGCCAGGCCGCGAGGTCGGCGCGGTAGCGCTCGAGCGCGTCCTCGTACAGGTCGTAGACGCAGCGCGCGCAGCCGCCCTGGCAGCAGTCGTCGGCCGACGGACGTGTCGGCTCCACCGGCGGTGGATCGTCGACGACGGGCGCGCCGGTCATTCCCACAGCTCGACGCGCTGGCCGCGCGCGCGCATGCGGTCGGCGCGCTCGCGAAGCCAGCGCTGGAACGACGGCTCGTCACGGTAGGCGCCGTCGGCGACGTACGCGAACGACGACGCGAAGTGGAACGGGCGCAGGTAGCCGCCGATCCTGAACACCTCGCGGCCCGACGCGTCGAAGAACACGACGGACGGCGTGTACGCGATGCCGAGGTCGCGCGCGAACGCGCCTGCGGTCGTCGCCTTGCCCGACGGCGAGGTGAGCGGCGCGGTCGAGCCCAGCACGATGCGCGCGACGTCGAAGCGCTCGACCTCGCGCAGCACGTCGCGGCGGCGGAACGCCTCGCGGTGCATCTCGTCGCAGGCGTCGCAGTCGGCGCTCTCGACGAGCACGGCGAGCAGCCTGCCGCCCTTGCGCTTCGCAAGATCGAGCGGCGCGCGCATCAGGAAAGGCTCGTCCGCGCGCGGCGGCCGCGGCGTCTCCTTCGCGCGCGCCGCGAGCCAATCGGCGAGCGGCTCGACCGTCTCGCGCTTCGCCGCGACGTAGTCGAGCACGCCGCGGAAGCGCTGCGGCGGCCAATAGCCGTCGAGGCGCGCCACGACCTTCCCCGCCTCGTCGAGGAACAGGAGCGTCGGCGTGAACTGGACGCCGAGGCGCTGCACGAGCGCCTTCTCGGGCTCGGCGTGGCCGTCGATCCACGTCGCCTCGCGGTCGCCCCACAGGTTGATCGCGATCGCGACGAACCGCTCGCGCATCGTCGCGACGATGTCCGCCTGCGAGAAGTTCGCGGTCATGAGCTTGGTGCAGTACGGGCACCCGTCCTGGCCGACGTAGATCATGACGCGCCGGCCCGCGCGCGCGGCGTCGGCGACCTCGTCGCGGAAGTCGAGGAACGACGTCGCGAACCACGGCGGGATGTCGATCGCGTACGGCGACGCGACCTGCGCGACCGCCGGTCCCGGCAGGAGCGCGGCCGCGAGCGCGAAGGCGTGCAGGAGCTTCATGCGCGACGCGGCGAGCGCGTCAGTGCGGCTCGTCGGGGAGCTTGACCGCGACGCCCTCGATCACGTCGGGACCGACGGCGAAACCGCGACCGTCGTTCAGGCTGCGGCGGAGCGCCCGGGTTTTCCAGGCGATGTAGCCCCATACCACCGCCGCGCCGACGGCCGCGACGGCGAGGAACACGAGGGAGAACGCGAGGCCCAGCACGACGAGCACGGTGCCGGTGACCGCGGCAGCCGCCTTGCGGAGGAATGGGGAACCCCCGCCTGAAGGCGAAGGCCCGGGCAACAGACCTGGCACGGGATCGGGTCGGGCGGACATGCGTCCTAGATGGGGTCGTCCGGCGAGCGATTCCAGCCCGTTCCTATTGGGGCTCGCGCGGTTTCGCGAGCTTCGCCTTCAGGTCGGCGAACGGCGAGTGGGTTGCCCGGCCCGCCGCGTCGGTGGGCGCGGACAGGCCCGACTGCGCCTCGAGCTGGCGCTGGTGCTCGTTGTCGTGGCAATACAGGCAGAGGAGCTCCCAGTTGCTTCCGTCGGGCGGGTTGTCGTCGTGGTCGTGGTTGCGGTGGTGCACGGTGAGCTCGCGCAGGTTCGCGCGGGTGAACGTGCGCGCGCAACGGCCGCATACCCAGGGATAGAGCTTGAGCGCCTGTTCGCGGTAGCCCTGGCCACGCTCCAGCGCGGCGCGGCGGGCGTCGGCGACGATGCGGTCGAGCTTGCCGGGATTGCCCGACGTCATGGCGTGGCTACGAAGGTCGCGAGCCTTGGCGCGCCGCGCGCCCGCCGCGTCCCGCCTCGGGCACGAGCTTCGTGAGCTCGGGACCGCCGATCAGCCGGATGCGCTTGCGCCGGGCGAAGTCGCGCGCGTTGTCGGTGAGCTCGCCGGCGACGACGAAGATCGACTCGTGCGCCTCGCGCGCATCCTTCGCGCCCTCGAGCTCGCGCAGCGGCTCGATGCCCGTCCGCACGACCTTCCAGCGCTTGCCCGACACGACCGCGCGGCGCCCTTCCTTCGCGATCTCGAAGTCGGCGGCGGGGCCGGCGAGCCGGCTCACGTCGTACCCGTCGCGCTTGAAGCCGCTCTCGAGCGCGGCGGCGAAATCGTTCCAGCTCATCGCGCGCACCGCCTCGAGCGTCGAGGTCACGCGGCGCGTCGACGGAGCGCGCATCTGCCGCCAGAACGCGACGGCGGCGACGACGGTGAACGGCGCGCCGAGGAAGGCGCCGTACCAGCGCCAGTCGTGCGGGAAGCTGGTCAACGTAAGAGCAAGGAAGCCCGCGGCGATGGCGGCGCTGATCCACCACGGCCTGCGCAGCAGGATCGCGAACAGCGAGTTCTCGGCCATCGTCCAGCGCATGACACCCCCTCCCGGCAGCCGTCGAGTATAGCCCCGGGCTAACGGGCCGGCACCAGCAGCGAGACCGCCGCGGAGAACGTGACGAACGCGAGGGCCGTCGACACCAGGATGATGCGCGCGATCCGGCCGTTGTCGGCGCCGAAGCGCTCGGCGAGCATCGCGACGTTGCTCGCGCTCGGCAAGGCGGCCACCAGCGCGACGACCACCAGCGCGTACGGGTCGAGCGCGATGCCGAGGTCGATCGCGCTCCAGCCGAGCGCGAGCACGATGATCGGGTGCACGATGAGCTTCACCAGCGCCAGCGGCAGGTAGTCGACGACCGGCGTGGGCCGGCTCAGCACCTGCGAGCGCGCGAGCACCGCGCCGATCGTGAACAGCGCGGCCGGCGACGCCGCGTCGGCGAGCAGCCCGATCGTGTCGAAAAGCGGCTTGGGTAGCGCGATCCCGGCCTCGTGGACGGCGATGCCGGCCAGGATCGCCCACGGCAGCGGATTGACGAGCACGCCGCGCAACGCGCTCTTCCCGGCGTTCGCCGCGCCTTCGCTCCCGGCCTCGTCGAGGCGCGAGAGCGCGATGCACAGCGAGCTCGTGACGACGAGGTCGATCAGGATCGTGACGATCGCGGGCGCGGCGGCCGCGTTGCCGACCAGTGCGATCAGCAACGGGACGCCCATATAGCCGGTGTTCGGGAATGCGGCCACCAGCGCGCCGAACGCCGCGTCGTTCCAGCCGATGCGTCGCGAGCGCGTCACGGCGATCGTGAACGCCACGATCACGATCCCGCACAGCGCGTAGACGCCGACCAGCCCCGGCGACAGATGCTGCACGATCGGCGTCGTCGCGCCGAAGCGCCACAGCATGCAAGGCAACGCGAAATAGAGGACGAACGTGTTGAGGCCCGGGATCGCGACCTGCGGAAGCCAGCCGAGCCGGGTCGCGACGTAGCCGCACAGGACCAGTGCGAAGAACGGGAAAGTGACGAGGAGGACGTCGAGCACGGCAGCATTGTCGCAAACCCTTCAGTCCGGCCTCCTCCGACTCGCCGTCAGCGTGAGGCCGACAGGACGTTCGGGCCGAGGCCGGTCCCGCCGGCGAACGCATTGGGCGACGATGCATGGGTCGCCGAGGACAACTCGTCCGCGGCGCAAAAAGATTGGCCGCGCGCTTCGCCGGCCGCTCAACCGACAGGAGACGCACGATGAAAACCAAACAACGGATGACGCTGCTGGCCGCGTTGATGGCCAGCGTCGGCCTCGTCGCCGCCGGCTGCGGCGACAATCGCAGCGCCGAGCGCGTGGGCGAGAAGATCGATCGCACGACCAGCCAGGTCGCGGCGAAGACCGAAGCGGCCGCCGACAAGGCGACGGCGAAAGTCGGCGACGCGGCGATCACCGGCTCGGTGAAGACCGCCCTGATCGCGGAGCCGAACCTGAGCGCGCTCAAGATCGACGTCGACACCGTCAATGGCGTCGTGACGCTGAACGGCACGGTCGACAACGCCGATCAGAAGTCGCGCGCGATGTCGATCGCCCAGAGCGTGGGCGGCGTCGTCTCGGTCAAGGACAACCTGACCATGAAGACGACGGGCTAACGTCCGTCCGTTTCAATGCCGCTCGTCACCGAGCGGCAGAACTCCACCAGCAGCCGGTCGAATGCGGCCGGCTGCTCGAGGTTGGGAAGGTGCGCGGCCCCCGTGAAAACGTGGCGCCGCGCATTTGCAATGGCGTCGGCAACGTGGCGGCAGTTGTCGATCACGTCGGGAAAGTCCAGGTCGCCCCACGTCACGAGCGTCGGGCAGGTTATGTCCCCCAGGCGACCGTAGGCCGGTAACGGCTGGACAAGCGTGCCGCGGACTTCCGATCGCAACGCGATATCGTTCATCGCGAAGAACAGCTCGCGCGCGGCGCCGCCGACGCGTCCTTCCGGCACCTGCGGTCCGTCGAGCCAGGCGTGCGCCTCGAGCGCATTGATCGCATCGACGTCGCTTGCCGCTTCCGCGCGTTCCATCCGGTCGACGAGCGCCTGGATCCCGGGCGGGATCAGCGTCGGTTCCGGCGCGCCGCTGATGGCCGGCGCAACGAGCACGAGTCCCAGAACGCGCCTGGGCTGCGCGAGCGCCGTGTCGATCGCGAGCGCGCCGCCCATCGAGCAGCCGACCAGTATCGCGGGACGGTCGCGCGCGACTTCGTCGAGCACGGCGACCAGGTCGTCGGCGTGCGACCACGGCTCTTCGGCGTGCAGCGTATCGCCGAAGCCGCGGCGGTCGTACGCGTTCGCGCGGAATCCCGCGCTTGCTAGCGCCGCAACCTCAGCGCGCCACATGCGTCGGTCTGCCACGCCGGCATGCAGGAGGACCACCGGCGGGCCCTGCCCCGCGGACTCGACGGCGATCTCGGCCGCACCCGACCGGATCGCGTGGAGACTCACGCCGGCGGGCGGGTGAGCATCATCGATTCACGCCCGCCGAACCACGCGAACCAGGCGGCGGCGTTGGGATGCCGGTCGCGCCACTCGAGCGTCGCGAATCGCAGGTCGAGGTACCCGAGCGCACAGGCGCAGGCGATCGTGCCGACGTCGACGCGTTCGCCAAACGCGCTCGCCCGGCCTTCGAGGTCGGCGAGGCCGCAGGCCACCTTGTCGAGCTGCCCCGCGATCCAGTCGGCCCAACGCAGCGGCTCGGGGCGCGCGAAGGTCTCGTAGCGCGTCAGCACGGCCGCGTCCATGATGCCGTCGCCCATCGACTGCTCGACCAGCGCGTTCCAGCGCGCCTCCCGATCGGACGGGATGATCTCGCCATCCGCCAGCTCGTTCAGGTATTCGCACACGACGCGGCTGTCGAACAGGATCGCGCCGGCATCGGTGACGAGCGTCGGCACCTTGCCGAGCGGATTCACCGCGACGAGCGCACGATCCCGGTTGACCGGGTGCGCATTCGCGGTCACGAGCTCGATGCGGTCCGTCAGGCCGAGCTCGTGGGCCACGACGCGGACCTTGCGGACGAACGGCGACGGCGGGCTGTAGTAGAGCTTCATCGATAGCCTCAGACGGGAATGTTGCGAACCGACAGCACGCCGTGGATCGCCGCGAGTTTCGCGATCACCTCCGCGGCGACCGGGCTGTCGGTGTCGACCAGCGTGTACGCCATCTCGCCCCGCGAGCGGTTCACCATGTTGTGGATGTTGAGGCCGGCGCCCGCCATGGTCGAGCTGATCTGGCCGAGCATGTTGGGGACGTTCGCATTCGCGATCGCGACGCGGTGCGGCACCTCGCGCTCCATCTCGACGTGCGGGAAGTTGACCGCGTTGACGATCGTCCCCTGCTCGAGGAACTCGCGCACCTGGTCGACGACCATCACGGCGCTGTTGTCCTCGGCCTCGAGCGTCGAGGCGCCAAGATGCGGCAGCGCGATCACGCCTGGCTCGCCGATCAGGCGCGCGCTCGGGAAGTCGGTGATGTAGGCCTTGAGCTTCTGCGCGCGCAACGCGGCGACCACCGCCTCCTCGTCGACGATGGCGTCCCGCGCGAAGTTGAGCAGCACGGCGCCGGGCTTCGCGAGGGCGAGTCGGCGCGCGTCGATCAGGTGGCGCGTGACCGGCAGCAGCGGAACATGGAGCGTGAGGAAGTCGGCGTGCTTGACGACCTCGTCGATCGAGTTGGCCTTGCGCACCGACGCAGGCAGGCGCCACGCGGCGTCGACGGTGATCTCCGGATCGAAGCCGATCGCCTTCATGCCGAGCTTGATCGCGATGTCGGCCACCAGGCCGCCGATCGCGCCGAGGCCCACGATGCCCAGCGTGCGATGCGGCAGCTCGATGCCGCCGAACTGCTTCTTGCCGTCCTCGACGCGCGCCTCGAGGTCGGCAGCCTTCGGGTCCAGCTTCTCGACGTAGCGTATCGCCGGCACGACGTTGCGCGCGCCGAGCAGCAGCGCGGTCAGCACGAGCTCCTTGACGGCGTTGGCGTTCGCGCCCGGCGCGTTGAACACCGGCACGCCGCGCTTGCTCATCTCGGCGACCGGGATGTTGTTGGTTCCCGCGCCCGCCCGTCCGATCGCCTTGACCGACGAGGGAAGCGCCATCGCGTGCATGTCGTGCGAGCGCACGATGATCGCGTCGGGCTCGTCCACCGACTTGCCGACCGTGTAGCGCGCCGACGGAAAACGGTGCAGCCCGTGCGACGAGATCTGGTTGAGCGTCAGGATGCGGAAGGCGGCCATGCTAGCCGTGCCGCTTCTCGAAGTCCTTCATGTAGTCGCACAGCGCGCGCACGCCTTCGATCGGCATCGCGTTGTAGATCGACGCGCGCATGCCGCCCACCGAGCGGTGCCCCTTGAGCTGGATCATGCCGCGCTCCTCGGCGCCCTTCAGGAACGCGCCGTCGAGCGCCTCGTCGGCGAGCCGGAACGGCACGTTCATGCGCGAGCGGTCCTGCTTGCGCACCGGCGAGCGGTAAAAGCCGCTCGCGTCGATCGTGTCGTACAGCAGGTTCGCCTTCTCGACGTTCCTGCGCTCGACAGCGGCGAGCCCGCCTTGCGCGATTAGCCATTCGAACACCAGCCCCGCGACATAGATCGCGTAGGTCGGCGGCGTGTTGACCATCGAATCGGCCGCCGCCTGCTCCTTCCAGTGGAACGCCGACGGGGTCATCGGAAGCGCGCGCTCGAGCAGATCCTCGCGCACGATCACGAGCGTCAGGCCCGCCGGTCCCATGTTCTTCTGGGCGCCGCCGTAGATGACGCCGTAGCGGGCGACGTCGATCTGGCGCGACATGATGTGCGACGACATGTCGGCGACCAGCGGCACGCTCCCGGTGTCGGGCGTCCACTGGTACTCGACGCCGCCGATCGTCTCGTTGGTGCAGACGTGCACGTACGCCGCGTGCGGGTCGAGCTTCCAGCGCGACTGCGGCGGCACGTAGCTGAAGCGCTCGTCCTCGCTCGAATCGGCGACGTTGACGCCGATGTATTTTTTCGCCTCCTTGATGGACTTCTTCGACCACTCGCCGGTGTTGACGTAATCGGCGCTCTCGAACCCGTTCACGAGGTTCATCGGGACGATCGCGTTCTCGGCGATCGCGCCGCCCTGCAGGAACAGCACCTTGTAATTCGCGGGAACGGCCAGCAGCGAGCGCAGGTCGGCCTCGGCCTTCGCGTGGATGCCGATGAACTCCTTGCCGCGGTGGCTCATCTCCATCACCGACATGCCGCTGCCGTGCCAGTCGAGCATCTCGGAAGCGGCCTGCTTCAGGACCGGCTCCGGCAGGACGGCCGGGCCGGGGGAGAAATTGAACGCTCGCATCGGGAGTTCGTCGCTTCCGGAAGGGAAACGACGATTGTATCGGTTTGCCTGCAGGCGCCCCTACTTGCCCCAACGCAGCGCGAGCGGATCGACCTCGCGCGCGAGCTCGAGGAGGCCCTCGCGCGTCGCCGGATGCATGCGCTCGAGCGGATGGCGCACCGCATCGCTCCCGATCACGCCACCCGCGTGCATCACCGTCTTGCACGCGCGGAGCCCGCATTGGCGGTTCTCGTAGTTGATCAGCGGAAGGATGCGCGCGTAGAGGTTCGCCGCCTCGCCGCGCCGGCCGGCGAGGTAGTGCTCGACGACCGGCTTGATGAGGTCGGGCAGCAGCGCCGAGCACATCGTGCCGGTCGCACCGGCGTCGAGATCGGCCATCAGCGTGATCGATTCCTCGCCGTCGAACGGGCCTTCGATCGCGTCGCCGCCGGCCTCGATCAGCGCGCGGAGCTTCGCCGCCGCCTGCGGCACCTCGATCTTGAAGTAGCGCACCAGCGGCACCTCGCGCGCGAGGCGCACGAGGAACGGCACCGACAGCGCGACGCCCGACAGCGGCGCGTCCTGCACCATGATCGGCAGGCGCGAGACCTTCGCGACGTGCGCGAAGTGCTGGAGCATGCCCGCCTCGTCGGCGCGCAGGCCCGTGCCGTGGTACGGCGGCATCAGCAT
>DATBSV010000011.1:0-17073 GCA_036559685.1 Casimicrobiaceae bacterium | reverse complement strand
CCGGCCCTGGTGATCGTCTCGATGCTCGTCAGCGACCACGCGCCGCCGCAGTACGCGACCGAGGCGTTTACCTGGTCCGCCACGGCGATCGTGACGGGGCTCGGCGCCGGCACCGCGCTCGCGGGCGCGTTGATCGAGCGCAACGGCGTGCCGAGCGCGTTCGCGTGCGCGTCCGCCAGCGCGCTCGCCGGCGCCTGCATCGCGTGGGCGCTATCGCGTCGGCCCTGACGCGACGCGCTCGCGCAGCAGCGTCTTCAGCACCTTGCCGGCACTGTTCTTCGGCAGCTCGTCGCACAACGCGTAGCCGCGCGGGCGCTTGAAGCGCGCGATTTCGGCGAGGCACAGCGCGTCGAGCGACGCCTCGAAGCGCGCCCGCGCGGCGTCGTCGGCCAGCGCGACGCGCGGCACCACGCACGCGACGACCTCCTCGCCCCACTCCGGATGCCGGCGTCCGACCACGGCGACCTCGAGCACGTCGGGATGGCGCAGGAGCACCTCCTCGACCTCGCGCGGGTAGATGTTGGATCCGCCGCTGATGATCAGGTCCTTGCTGCGGTCCTTGAGCGTCAGGAAGCCGTCGTCGTCGAGCGCGCCGACGTCGCCGGTGTGCAGCCATCCGCCGGCGAGCGTGCGCGCCGTCGCGTCGGCATTGCGCCAGTAGCCGCGCATCACGGTTGCGCCGCGCACGAGCACCTCGCCTAGCTCGCCCGCGGGCGCGTCGATCGCGATCTCGATGCCGGTCTGCGCGACGCCGACCGAGCCGAGCCGCGCGTCGTCGCCGCGCGCGATCGCGTCGGCGACGAGCTCGCGTCCCATCGCGGTGATCGTCATCGGCGACTCGCCCTGCCCGTAGATCTGCGCGAGGCGCGGCCCGAGGGCGGCGAACGCGGCCTTCGCGTCCTCGACGTACATCGGGCCGCCGCCGTAGACGATCGCCTTGAGGCGCGCGAGCGGCGCACGGCCGATCGCGGCGTCGCCGACGAAGCGCTTGACCATCGTCGGCGCGGCGAAGAACAGCGTGCGGTCCCACGTCTCGAGGAGGTCGACGATCTCGGGCGCGTCGAAGCCGCCGGACGCGGGGACGACGTTGACCGCCGCGCGCGCGACGTGCGGCACTGCGTACAGTCCCGACCCGTGCGACATCGGCGCCGCGTGCAGGATCGCGTCGCCCGGCGCGATCGCCTCGACGTCGGAGAGGAAGCAGCGCGCCATCGCGACGAGGTTCGCGTGCGTGATCTCCACGCCCTTCGGCCGGCCGGTCGTGCCGCTCGTGTAGAACAGCCACGCAGGGTCGTCGCGATCGACGGGCTCGATCGCCCGCTCGGCGACCGCCGCGAGCGCGTCGTGGCCGGGGCTGCCGACTACGATGGCGCGCTCGAGCGTCGCCAGCGACAGCCCGCCCAGCGCAGCGTGCCACTCGTCGTCGACGAACGCCCAGCGCGCGCCGCTGTCGTCGAGCACCCACGCGAGCTCCTTGGGGTGCAGCTTGGCGTTCACCGGGACGGCGACGAGCCCCGCCCACCAGCACGCGAACAACGCTTCCAGGTAGGCCGGATGGTTGCGCGCGACGAGCGCGACGCGGTCGCCGCCTTCGAGGCCCGACGCGCGCATCGCCGCCGCCTGCCGCGCCACGCGCGAGGCGAACGTCGCGTAATCGTGCACGAGGCGCTCGCCATCGGCGGTCGCGGGCTTCGAGGGCCACGCGCGCGCCGAGCGGGCGAGCAGGGATGCCACGTTGGCAGCAGTCGATCGAGCATTCATCGTGCGAATTTCGATAGATTACGCCGGACCGATGTTCCATCGCCCGCGCGTTGTCCTACGATGAGCGTCAGGTCGACCCCGGAAACTCCGATGAGCGTGAAACGCACCGTCGTCGTCGCCAGCGCGCTCCTCGCGTGGGCAACGGTCGCGTTCGCCGCCGAGGAGCGCGTCGTTCCGTGCAAGAACCACTACATCCTCGATGAGCCGTGTCCGCCGCCGGACGGGCCGACGGCCACCGTCCGTGTTGCGAAACTCTACTCGACGCGGGACGCGACGATCCAGGCCGTCGAGCTCGAGGTCGTCCGCTTCGGCAGCGAGCCGCTGCTGCTCGCAGGCCGGGCGATGACCGTCCGCGACAGGCACGGTGGCACTCGGTCGTTCCGGCTCGGCGAGGCCCCCGTCAGCGGCGTCTCCCGCCTCCTCGTCCTGGGCAGTGCCTGGATGGAAGGCCTGAGCGGCTGGTGGGGCAGCTCTGCGGATCTCGAGATGCCCGACTACTTCCTCCCCACCGACGGCGGCGTGCTGGCCATCGAGGGAATGGACGAAGTCGATTTCGGTCCGCTCCCGGAAAACGGTTGGCAGGCGCTCGCCCGCGACGGCGCCGCAGTGACGGCCTACTTCGGGCACTGGGGGTACTTCGACATCCAGGCCACGACCGTGATCGAGTTCCACCACGCGGGCCTCGACCACTATTTCATGACCGATCGCGCCGACGAAATCGCGCTCCTCAAGTCCGGCGCGATCCCCGGCTGGCAGCTGACGGGCAAAGCGCTTCAGGTGCTCTCGCGTCCCTACGCCACGGGCTATTACCCGGTGTGCCGCTACCTGCTCGAGCGGCCGGGCAGCTACTCGCACTTCTTCAGCGCATCGAAGGAGGAGTGCGACGCGCTCGTCGCCCAGCCGGGCAATCGCCTGGAATCCGCCGCGGTGTTCTGGGTCGGCCTGCCGGTCGACGGCGTATGCGCGACGCGCGGCACCATCGCTCCCGGCGGCGTCGGGGTCATCGGCGGACCCGTCTACCGGCTGTGGAACGGCAAGCCCGACACCAACCACCGGTTCGTGACCGAGAAGTCGGAGCGCGACGCGATGATCGCGCGAGGCTGGATCCCGGAAGGACAAGGCCTCGACGGCGTCGCCATGTGCGCCTGGTCGAGCGAGCCGCCGCCCTGAGCGGCGTCAGTACGTCGCGCGCCCGCCCGACAGGTCGAACACCGCCCCGGTCGAGAACGAGCAGTCCTCGCTCGCGAGCCAGCACACCATCGCCGCGATCTCGTCGACGGTCCCGAAGCGTCCCATCGGGATCTTCGACAGCATGAAGTCGATGTGCTGCTGCGTGATCTGGTCGAAGATCGCGGTGCGGACGGCGGCCGGCGTCACGCAGTTGGCGCGGACGCCGGACTTCGCGAGCTCCTTGCCGATCGACTTGGTGAGGCCGATGACGGCGGCTTTCGACGCGCTGTAGGCCGACGCGTTCGGGTTGCCTTCCTTGCCCGCGATCGACGCGATGTTCACGATGCGCCCGTAGTCGCGCTTCAGCATGATCGGCGCGATCGCGCGATTGCAGTAGAAGACGCCGTGCACGTTGATGTCGAACACGCGCTTCCACGCGTCGATCGGGAATTCCCAGGTCGTGTGGTTCGGCCCGGCGACGCCGGCCGAGCAGACGAGCGCGTCGATGCGCCCGAAATCGCGCGCGGTCGCGGCGGTCGCGTGCTCGACGGCGTGCGGATCGGCCACGTCGAGCGCGTGCGTCACCGTCCCGTGCCCGATCCCCGCCGCCGCCGACGCGAGCGCCTGCGCATCGAGATCCCACAGCGCCACGCGCGCGCCCGATAACGCGAGCCGCTTGGCGACCGCGAGCCCGATGCCCGCGGCGCCGCCGGTCACGACGGCCGTCCGTCCCTCGAAATCCAGTCGATTCATCGCGTCCCCCTCGTGGTCCCGCCGCGAATGGTATCAAGCGCGCATCGACCGGGCCGCCGCAGTAACATCGCGCGATGGGCGGCGTCACGCGGCGCGACTTCCTGAACGGCATGGCGATCTCGGTGATCGCCGGGCTGTCGCCGGCCGAGATCCTGGCGCTCGGGCCCGACCGCTATCCGCCGGCGGACGGCGGCTTCAAGGGCAGCCAGCCCGGCTCGTTCGACGCCGCGCACGCGCTGCGCGACGGCAAGCGCTGGAACCTCGACGGCGTGTCGGCGCGCGAGACGGTCGACCTCGTCGTCGTCGGCGGAGGGCTGTCGGGGCTCGCGACCGCGTGCTTCTGGCGCAAGCGCCGTCCGGGCGCGCGCATCCTGGTCCTCGACGCGCACGCCGACGTCGGCGGCCATGCGCACCGCAACGAGTTCGTCGTCGGCGGGCGGACGCTCGTGAGCTACGGCGGCAGCGAGTCGCTGCAGTCGCCCTCGACGCTGTGGGACGACACCGCCAAGGCGCTGATCCGCGAGCTCGGCGTCGACCTCGCACGCTTCGACACCGCGTTCGACCGCACGCTCTACCCGTCGCTCGGCCTTTCGCGCGGCGTGTTCTTCACGCGCGAGGCGTTCGGCGAGGACCGCCTCGTCACCGGCGACCCGATGCGCATGGTGGCCGACGACATTCCGCCCGACCGCATGAACGCGCGCAGCGCCGCGGCGTTCGTCGGCGACTTCCCGCTGTCGCCCGAGATGCGCGCGAAGCTAGTCGAGGTCTACACGTCGACGCGCGACCCGCTCGAAGGCAGGAGCCTCGCCGAGAAGGAGGCGATCCTCGACCACACGAGCTACCGCGACTGGCTGATGACGACGTGGGGGCTCGACGAGCGCGCCGCCGATGCGTTCTTCGGCCGCACGCTCGATTTCTTCGCCGCGGCCACCGACGCGGTGTCGGCGCGCGAGGCGTACGACACCGGCTACCCGGGCTTCGCGGGCCTGGGCGTCGCGCGCGACGAGGACGCGATCAAGGAGATGGAGGAGCCCTACATCCACCATTTCCCGGACGGCAACGCGTCGCTCGCGCGCCTGATGGTCCGCCGGCTCGTGCCGGGCGTCGCGCCCGGCTCGACGATGGACGACATCGTCACCGCGCGCTTCGACTACGCGAAGCTCGACGTCGCCGGCGCGCCGACGCGCATCCGCCTCGACAGCACGGCGGTCGTCGTGCGCAACCGCGACGGCGGCGTCGACGTCGGCTACGTGCGCGACGGCAAGCTCGCGCGCGTGCGCGCCGGCCATTGCGTGATGGCCGGGTACCACATGATGATCCCGTACGTGATGCGCGAGCTGCCGAAGAAGCAGCGCGAGGCGCTGGCGCAGAACGTCAAGGCGCCGCTCTGCTACTGCAAGGTCGCCGTGCGCAACTGGAAGCCGTGGGTCGCCCGCAAGGTCCACGAGATCGGCAACCCGATGGGCTTCTACTCGCGCGTCAAGCTCGACTACCCGGTGAGCCTCGGCGACTACCGGTTCGCGCGCTCGCCCGACGAGCCGATGGTGCTGCACCTCGTGCACGTGCCTTACCTGAAGGCGCCTGGCGTCGACCTGCGCACGCGGCTGCGCGCCGCGCGCGCGCAGCTCTTCGCCACGCCGTTCGAGACGTTCGAGAACAACGCGCGCGACGAGCTGACCCGCATGCTCGGCGCCGGCGGCTTCGACTGGAACCGCGACGTCGCGGCGATCACGGTCAACCGCTGGGGCCACGGCTACTCGTACTCGGGCTCGACGCTGTTCGACAAGGAAGGCGACGACGAGGCGATCCCCGCCGCCGCGAGCAAGCGCGCCGGGCGCGTCGCGTTCGCCAACAGTGACGCCGGATGGGATCCCTACGCGCACGCCGCCATCGATCAGGCGGACCGCGCGGTGAACGAGCTCATCGGAGCGCCCGCGAAGCGCGCGTGATTGCGCTCGTCCTTGCGATGGCGACTGCGTTGGCGGCGGAGACGCCCTCGCCCACGCAGGAAACGATCCCGTTCGAGGGCGGTCGCTTCGTCGTCGCGCGCGCGGCGGACGCCACCTGCGTCATCGCGCTGCAGGGCACGATCACGCGGGCGGCATCGTTCGCATTCGAGACGGCGACCGCGCGCGCCGACAAGCTCGGCTGCGCGAATCCCTGGCTGCTGCTCGAGTCGCCGGGCGGAACGCTCGACGACGGGATCGAGCTCGGCAAGGCCGTGCGGCTCAAGCGCCTGCGGACGCTCACGCGCGAGACCTGCGCGTCGGCCTGCGCGCTGATCTTCCTCGGCGGAACGGAGCGGTGGCTGGTGGGGACGCGCGCGCGCATCGGCTTCCACCAGGCCGCGCGCACCCATGAGCGCGAGGACAAGACCTGCGAGGCGACGCGTCAGGATCGCTCGTTCCGCGCGATGCGGCGCTACCTCGGCTGGGTCGACCCCGCGCACGCCGACGCGCTGATGGACACGATCATGCAGACACCCTGCACGTCGATCGCGTTCATCGCGGGCGATCGCGCGCTCGAGCTCGGCGTCGCGACGATGCTCGCACGTCCCGACGACGACCTGTCGAGGCCGCGATGAGGCGAACGGCGCGATCCGATTGACAGGAATTGCCCGCCGGCGGATTCTGGTTCATGGCCGATCGCGAAGACGTCGAGGACGCCCGCTCCCGCCTGCGCCGCTTCCAGGCCGAGCATTTCAGCCGCCTCGAGTCGGAGTTCCGCACGCTCGTCGAGCGCGGGCAGGATCCTCACGCCCTGTTCATCGGCTGCTCGGACTCGCGCGTGGTGCCGCACCTGCTGCTCGGCGCGGAACCGGGCGACCTGTTCGTGATGCGCAACGTCGGCGCGATCGTCCCGCCGTACGACAGCCGACCGCACGCGACCGGCGCGGCGATCGAGTACGCGGTGCTCGCGCTCGGCGTGCGCCACATCTGCGTCTGCACGCACTCGCACTGCGGTGCGATGGCGGCGCTCTACCACGAGCCGAAGGCCGGTGCCACGCACCTCAACGGTTGGCTCGAGCACGCGCGCGAGGCGAGGCTGCCGCTGGAGGAATCGGAGGACGTGCTGCGGCGGACCGAGCAGCGCATGGTCGTCATCGGCATCGAGCGACTGCTCGGCTACCCGATGGTGGCCGAGGCCGTCGCGCGCGGCGAGCTCGCGTTGCACGGCTGGCACTACGTGATCGAGGAAGGCACGGTGTTGAGGCTCGACGTCGCCACCGGCGAGTTCCGCGACGCGGGGGCCTGACGCTCGTCGCGACGACGAGGCGATTCCGGCCGCCGGAAGCAAATTTGAGGGTTTGGTCGGCGCGTTCGCCGGATTCGTCGCGTTCCGGTTGATGCGGGCGGCCGCGTTCTCCAATGTGCGAGTCATGCACTGCGATTGTCACGACGGAGTACCGCTCACCGTCGCCGACAATCCCACGAATCGAGGAGACGCCATGAGCCCGTACACGACGATGACCTGGACCGCCAAATTGGTGATCGCCGCGATGACGATCGCCCTCGCCGCAGGACTCCTCGAGTGGGTGGTGGGCGGGATGCTGTCCCCCGATCCCGATTCGGTTGCGGCGCGCAAACAGACCATCGAAGCGCAGGCCGAACGGGTCCACCAAACGCGGGCATTGCAATCAGGCCATGTCTATACCGCCTCGTTGAACGACGACAAGCACCTTTGATCGGCCCCTCGGCCGACGTCCAGGGATCCGCCTTGCCGGGTCCGCGGGTTCAGCACTCCGGACGCCGGTTTCGTCCTCGCGCATCCGGGTTTGGTCGACCCCGAGTTGCCGCTCCCCTCGGGATGGCGCAACAATGCGACGCCGCAACGGAACCTGGAAGTCCTATGGTCGGTATCGTGCCTGCCTCACCCGACGCGCCCGCGGCCATCGTGAATTGGTGGTCGGCCAGGCGTTTTGGCGCCGGGCTGAACGCGAAGCTGAGCTGGCAACGGATCGGGTTCACCCTCGTCGTCTGCGGCGTCGTGTCGACGCAGGCCTTCTTCCAGTCGACGCCGCCGTTCCTGCTCGAAGGCCTGATCCGCACGTGGTTGGACTACCTCGGCGAATGTCTGTTGATGGGGCTGCCCGTCATGCTCGCGATTACGATCGCCGAGGTACTTGTCGCGGGACGGTCGCGATGGTTCGCACTGCCTCTGCTCGTTGCAGCGATGGCGTCGGGCGCCATCGTTGGTGCGCTCGCCTTGGTGCCCTACTACGATCTACCGCCCGAATCGGTGCTCGACGCCCGCTTCGTCATCGACGTTCTCTACTGGATCCTGATCGGCGCCGGCATCGTGCTGATCTACGCGCTGCAGCAGCGCGCGCGCGCATCGGCAGTCGCAGTCCATCAGGCACAGGTAGACCAGATTGAGCTTTCGAAACAGATGCTGGAGGCGCAGCTCCAGGTCATGCGCGCCCAGATCGAGCCCCACTTCCTGTTCAATACGCTCGCCAACGTCAAGCGGCTCGCCCAAACCGACGCAGGCGGCGGCATGACGATGCTCGACAACCTCGTGCGCTATCTGCGCGCTGCGTTGCCGCGCATGCGCGAGGAGCACACCACGCTTGGACAGGAAACCGAACTGGCCCAGGCATACCTCGAGGTTCTGGCGATCCGGATGGGCGAGCGGCTGCGCTTCGAGATCGAAGTCCCCGCCACGCTTCGATCGCGAGGCTTTCCCCCGATGATGCTGCTCACGGTGGTCGAGAACGCCATCAAGCACGGCCTCAACCCTTCACCTCACGGCGGCGCGATCTCGATCCGTGCCAAGAGCTCGGGCGACGGATTCGTTCTGCGCGTCGCGGACAGCGGCGTCGGCTTCGGGGTCGCCGCCACCGGTGGCACGGGAGTGGGGCTCGCGAATACGCGCGCGCGACTCGCGGCACTGTACGGCGCAAGCGCGTCGCTGGAGCTCGCCGCCAACGAGCCTTCCGGCGTGGTCGTGACGATCCGGATCCCCGGCATGCAGGAGTTCCCGCCGCCGGCGAGCGACCCCGCGATCGGATACGGTGACTGAACATGACGGTGACCGCGCTGATCGCCGAGGACGAGCCGCTGCTGCGCGACGAGCTCGCCGAGCAGCTTGCGAAGATCTGGCCCGAGCTCGAGATCGTGGGCAAGGCTGCCGACGGCGTCGAGGCCCTGCGGCACGTTGTCGCCGACCCACCGGACGTCCTGTTCCTCGATATCGAGATGCCAGGCATGACGGGACTCGAGGTTGCGCGACAGGCCGCCGGTCGCTGCCACATCGTATTCGTGACCGCCTTCGATCAGTACGCCATTGCGGCATTCGACGAGGGGGCCGTCGACTACGTGTTGAAGCCGATCAACCTGCCGCGCCTCGCGACGACGGTGACGCGTCTCAAGGACCGGATCGGAAAGCCTCCGGCGGACCTGTCGGGACTGCTCGCCCAGCTCCAGCGGCAACGAGCGGACGGCAAGGCCCATCTGCGCTGGGTGAATGCATCGGTAGGCACGTCGTTGAAGCTGATCACCGTGGAGGAAATCTGCTACTTCCGCGCAGACAGCAAGTACACGTTGGTCGTGACCGCGGCCTCCGAGGCGCTTATCCGCAAACCGATCAAGGAGCTGATCGAGGAACTCGACCCGGACCTGTTCTGGCAAATCCATCGCTCGACCCTGGTCAACGTCAACGCGATCGCCGGAGTCACGCGCGACGTGCGCGGCCACCTGCAGGTCAAGCTGAAGCAACGCCCGGAGCAGCTGCCGGTGAGCGAGAGCTACACCCACTTGTTCCGGCAGATGTAGTGCCAACGACGAAAGGGTCGATATGAACACGGGAAATCAGCGGCGCGACGTCCTGGGAATGCTCGCGGCACTCGGCTTGGCGGCAGGTGAGCCGGTTTTCGCACCTGCGCAAGCGCAGGCGCAGGGCGGATCCGACCTCGCGGGCGGCAAGATCGTGTTCGAGAACGACAAGGTTCGGGTGATCTCGCACTATGCGAGACCGCGTCTCGGCGTATGTGGCATGGGATTGCATTCGCATCCACCGCACCTGACCGTGTGTCTCACCGACACCAAGGCCAAGGTCATGCTTCCCGGCAAGGCTCCGTTCATCCTGGAAACCAAGGCGGGCGACGCGTTCTGGGATACGGGTGGGCCGCATTCCGTCGAGAATGTCGGGAGCCGCGACACCAAGGTTTATCTGGTCGAGATCAAGTCCACCTAACCGGGCTCCCCTCGTGGGTCCGAGCGCTCGCGATGAGCGCCAGCATTCGGAGGATCGAGTGGCGGGAAACGGCGTGCCGCGTTCGGCGCCCTCGACCGTCGGCGTCGAAACCGCAGTCGCCCTGTCGAATTCGGCCGACACGGGTCGGCCGTACTGGCGTCGAGTCGCGCGCCTCGCGCGCGAACGCTGGCAACCCTATGTGGTCTTCTGCGCAGCTTTGTGGGCGCTCGAGGTGCTCCGTCGCAGTACCCTTGTGCCGTTGTTCGACGACCTGTTCTGGGTTCTCCGCATGCTCGTCTCCGGCTCCCTCGTCTTCCTCGGATTGATAATGTCGGAAGCGCTCGCGCTCAAAGGCGTTCGGCATGCACTGGCGTCGCTCGCGTTCGTGTCGCTCGCCGTCGTTGCGGGTGTGGGCCTATTGATGGCCTTCAGCGCCGTTGACCAGCCGAGGGATCTCGTCGAAGCGGGTCTGTTGACATCCGAAGCCACTTTCGTCGGCCGTTTCATCTGGTTCCACGTGGCCAGTGGAATGCTGCTGGTGGCCTATTTCGCGATGCGCGAACGGGAGGCGGCGATCGCGAAGGCGGCTCGGGCGGCAGAGCTCGATCGCGCGCATGCCGAACGTACGGCGATGGCCTCCCGGCTCAAGGTGATGCAGGCACGTGTCGAGCCCGAGCTGCTGTTCGGCGTGCTTGCCGACGTGCGCAGCCTGTACGAACGCGATCGAGTGGCGGCCGAAGCGCTGCTCGATGACTTGATCGCCTACCTTCGTGCCGCGCTGCCGCAGATGCGTGGCGCGGCATCGACGCTCGCGCGGGAAGCGGCCTTGGCCGAAGCCTATCTCAAGGTCGTTCCCGCGGGGCCGGACGGCCGTGTCACGACTGTGGTGCATATCGACCAATCACTCCGGGATCTCGAGTTCCCGCCGATGGTTCTGCTGCCCCTTGCCCACGACGCCGCGGAATCGGGCGCAACGCGCATCGCGATCACGGCGACCATCGACTGGAGCGCGTTTGCGCCGCAGGCCGTGGTCGAGATCGAAGCGGTGCCCAAGGCCCGATGGGAGGATGCTCGCATTCACGACCTGCGGCGCGTGGCGCAGATGTATCTCGGCGCGACGGCGTTTTTGGTCGTCGAGCCGCGCCGTGGCGCGATGTTCGCGCGCCTGCAGTTCGCGGCGACTCGGAACGACGAGATACGAGTGGCCTGACGGGGCGCAACGACATCGTCAGCGATGTCCGTGGCCGACGCGGTCGCGCGCGGCGAGCGCGCGTTGCACGGCTGGCATCACGGGATGGAAGGCAAGGTCATGGTGCCCGGCATCGCGACCGGAATGTCTCGCGACGCGCTGGCCTGACCCTTCGCGCGACCCGGCCCCCGCCCGCCGGGATCGGAGCGGATCCGACCCCGGCATCGAGTGATCAATCGTTCTTGCGCAGCTTCGAGAGCCAGTGCTCCATCTGCCTGCCGGCGGCCTCGCGTCCGCCGAGCCCGAACGACAGGGCGACGGCGACCGCGACGGCGCCCAACGTGAGACCGAACGCCAGGTTGACGATGTCGTCGGCGATGCCCATCGCGCGAAGGCCCATCGCGATGACGAGCCCGAGGATCGCGATCTGCGCCACGCGCGCGAGTCCCGCCGTGCGCGGGCCGCTCGCCTTGTCGATAGCGTGGTAGGCGAGGTTCGCGAGCCAGAAGCCGATCACCAGGATCACGCCGCCGAGGAGCACGTCGCCGCCGAACTTGATGAACAACGTCACCACGTCGCGGACCTGGAAGAACCCGAGCCGGTTCGAGGCCTCGACGGTGGCGAACAGCATCGCGAAGAACATCACTAGGCCGCCGACCAGGTCGGAAGGCTTGACCGCGCCGAACACCGCACCGAGGCCCACCTTGCCGGGCAGCGTGTCGAGGCCGAGGCTCGCGAGCAGCCGCGCCAGCAGCGCGGACGCGAACTTGACGACGTACCAGGTGACCACGAGGATCAGCGCCGCGGCGACGATCTCCGGCACCGCGTCGAGAAACTTCTGCAGCATCTCGCTCGCGGGCCGCGAGACCGCCTCGAACTGCAGCGCGTCCAGCGCGGCGATCAGCGACGGGATGAACACCAGGATGAACACGATCGTGCCAGCGACGCGCGACAGGCGCACCGAGTCGGCGAGCCCCACGCGACCGCCCACGTTGTCGAGGCCTGCCGCCGCGAGCAGGTTCACGGCCAGCCCGCGCAGGATCTTCGCGACGAGCCAGCCGACGAACCCGATGATGAGCGCCGCGACGATGTTCGGCACCGCGCCGAGCAGCTTCGTGAGCATCGCCTGGACCGGCTCGAGCAATCCGCGCAGCTCGTACGCGGAGAGGATCGACGGCAGGAACAGCAGGATCACGAGCCAGAAGAGCACGTTCGCGACGGTCCGGCTCATCGACTGCATGCCGGCTTCCCGCGACAGCCTCTCGTCGAGCGTCGTCGCCGCGAGGATCCGGTTGACCGCGGCGCGGATGAACGTCGCCAGCAACCACGCGACGAGCGCCAGGATCGTGCCTGCCACCAGCGAGGGCAGGTAGCCGATCACCCGGCCGACGAGCTGCGCGAACGGATTCGACAACCGGTCGAGGTGCAGCGAATCGAGCATCGCCACCAGGGTGATCAGGATGATCACCCAGAACACGCCGATCGCGATTCCCGACTCGACGCCCACGGGCTCCCCCGTGCTCTCCTCTATGCGCGCGTTGACCTTGAGCAACCCGAGCAATCGTCGCGTGGCCGCCCGCGCGACGACCGCCACCAGCCACCCGATGATCAGGATGCCGAGCGCCGCGAGGATCAGCGGAAGCGTCGCGCCCAGCGTGTTTTGAAGCGAAGTGAAAAGCGTCGACAGGTCCATCGTGCCTCCCCGACAGTTGGACGGTCCTCCAGCTCAAAACCGATGCCGATTGCTCCGATCCATGCTACGCCCAATGGGAAGGCGCGTCGCGGGCGGCGCCCCTTGCCCCTCGGGGCCGCTCGGCGTGGCGAAGCCCCTGGCCGAGCGCTCGTGAGACGATCGCAGCTTGCCCGACACCCATCCCGGGAACGCCATCCGTGACGATCGATCGCGAACGTCCCGACGTGCTCGGCGCCGAAAGCCTGAGCGCCAAGCACTCGGCCGTCGACGTCGACGGCAACCTCCGCTTACCGCACATCGCGGGCGTCCGGTTCCGGCCGACGCGGCCGGTGCCGCACGAGGACGGCCACGTCACCGAGGTCGCGCGCGCGAGCTGGGGTGAGATCGCCAGTCCGATCGTCCAGGTGCACATCACGACGACGCTCGCGGGACGCGTGCGCGCGTGGGGACTGCACCCGCGGGGCACGGATCGGCTGTTCGTCGTGTCGGGCCTCGTGAAGCTGGTGGTCTTCGACGGGCGCCGGGACTCGCCGACGCTCGGCCGGTGGAACGAATTCGTCGCCAGCGACAGGAACCCGGGTCTCCTGATCGTCCCGCCGAACCTCTACCACGGCTGGAAGAACATCGGGAACGACCTGGCGGTCATCATCAACATGCCCGACCGGATGTACGACTACGAGGAGCCCGACGCGCTCGACCTGCCCTGGGATTCGCGGGCCGCGCGCGATCTCATTCCGTACGCGTGGTGAGCGGCAGCGGGTCGAGCGGCACGACCTCGATGTCGGCGAGCGCGAGCCCGGCGCGCTTGTGCCGCGGATCGCGCCACAGTCGTCCGCACCGGGGCAGGTGGAAGCCCACGACGATGCCGTCGTCAGCGGGCCCGTCGAGCGGTGCGACGGCGAGCACCGTCGTTCCGTCGGCGGCGGGCTCGACTGCGAACGGCGCATCGCGACCGTCGACGTCCAGCGTGAGCGACGAGGCCAGGTGCGGCTCGGCGAACGCGAGGAGCCGGATGCGCAGCGCGAATCGCCCGGCGACGCGCACGGGGAGCAGATAGCGCGGGTTGGGATTGGGACCCGACCAGCGGAACGGGCCGAGCCGGGGATCGTGCTCGAGCGGGTGCCAGTCGAGTCCCGCGGGCGCATTGTCCACCCCGAAGCGGCGCGGCGCGTCGACGAGCGTCGGTGCCGGCGCGCGCAACCCCTTCGTCGCGAGATTCCGGCGGTACAGCTCGCCAGGAGCGTAGGTCTCGAAATCGAGGTAGCGGACCGGCGGGCATTCGGCGCCCTTCGCGATATCCGCCTCGATCTCGTCGAGGAGCCGCGCCTCCTCGCCCGGCGCGCCGAGGCGCTCGAGCATGCGCTGCTGCTCCTGGCCCGACGGAAGCCGGTACGAGAGGTAGCGATGGCCGGCCGCGAACTTGTGAACGGTGATCGCCTGCGTCGAGGCGAACGTGCATCCCGCCGCCAGCGCGCGCAACAGGAAATCGCAGTCCGCGGGCGCGCGCAGTTCGCCCGGCTCTCGCCAGGGTCCGATGCGGTCGACGACATCGCGGCGATGCGCAATGGACGACGGCGGGAAGAATTCGCGCGACGCGACGCGTGGATCGTCGAACCTCCCGGTGATCTGGTAGAACCGCGATCCGGGCGGCCCGTGGTAGACGGCGCCGCTCACCGCGAAATCCGGATCGTGCGCCTCGACGACGCCGGCCAGTCGCTCGAGATGGTGCGGCGACCAGACGTCGTCGTGCCCGAGGTAGGCGATGTGCGTCCCGCGCGACAGGCGGACGCCCTCGTTGTTCGGGGTCGACTGCCCGCCCGAGTTCCGCGCGAGGTTCGTCCAACGCACCGTGTCGCCGAAATACGTCGCGAGGATGTCGCCGGTGGCGTCCGTGCAGCCGTCGCCCACGACGATGATCTCGTCGGCGCGGCGGGTCTGACGCAACGCGGATGTGATCGCGGGGACGATCCACGCGGCGGCGTTGTACGCGGCGACCACGACGGAGAAGCGCGGCATGGCTCCCTTCCCGCTACGGCGGATCGGCCGAGGGCCGCGCGCCCGTGAGCGCCTCGGTCAAATCCTGCCACGCGCCGACGGCCGCGGCGAGGCGATCCAACGGGATGTCGATCGGCCCAGTGTCGATCGCCGGGCGCTCGTCGTCGCGCAGGACCCGCCCGGAGAGGATGTAGCGCGACGAATCGCCCCATCCCTGCGTGCCGCTGTTCCCGAAGAGGCGAAACGTCGTCGGGATCGGCGTCGACAGCCCGAGCCAGGCCGCGAGCGGCTCGAGCACGGTTGCCGGATCGCGGACGAAAGACTCCGCCGCTACGAAATGCGCACGCAGCCCGGGGCGCGAGACGAGCGACCGGATCGTGCCGACGCGGCGGATGTAGTAGTCCGCGGCGGCGCGAGGCTCCGCGTAGCGCGCCACGTGCGCGTGCGTGCGCGAGCGGCGGACCTGGCTCGCGATCGTGGCCCCCGGGTGGCGCAGCAGCACCACGGTCCGGACATCCGGCCGATCGAGCAGCGCCGGCGACCCGAGGAGCCGGTCGTGCAGCAGCTTGTCCAGCAGCCAGGCCCCGCGCGCGGGCGCGCCGAGGTGCCGTTCGATGCGCGCTCGCATGGCGACCAGGTCGGCGCGCGTCTCGTAGCGCCAATGTTGCTCGACGTGGCCGTCGATCTCCGGATGGCTGGCGAGCAGGTGCGCGAACACGGTAGTGTGGCCGCGCATGTGCGACAACACGAGGATGTAACCTTGGTCGCGCACGACACCGTCCGCGGAACCGCCCGGGGAAACGGCTCAGGTCCGCCGCGGGCGACCCATGACGCGCATGGCGCTCACGCGCTCGAACGTGCCAGACGCCAACGCGTCACGCATCGATTCCCTCCCTGTTCGGCAGGCCGCTCGGCATCGGGTCGCCGGCGCCGACGCCTCCGTTTGTTGGCCACGCGCCGAAAGGCATTTTACAAATGTTGGCGCGGGGCCGTCTTAGGTGCCGCGCGCGTGGCCGGAGGGTCGGACACTGTTGGACCCGGACGGACGTTCGAATGGTGCCGGCACCAGGGGTCGAACCCGGGACCTTCGGTTTACAAAACCGCTGCTCTACCAGCTGAGCTATGCCGGCGTAGCGTGCATCGCCCGGCGGGCGAAAAGCTACTTGATGATCTGCAGGTGCTTCGGTCGCGCGCGCGGCTTGCGCTCCGCCTCGCCGTTCTCGAGCGCGCCGTTCTCCGGCGCTGTCGCGGCCGCGAGCGACGCGGCGGGGTCCTGCGTCACCGAGAACGCGAACCCGTAGCCGGTTTCCTTCGCGAAGATCCCGGCCACGCTGGCGATCGGCACCGAGACCTCCTGCGACTGCCCGTTGAACCGCGCCGTGAACTGGATCCACTCGTTGTCGATCGTGAGCTTGCGCGTCGCCGCGTGGCTGACGTTCAGCACGATCTCGCCGTTCTTCACGAACGACGCGGGCACGCGCGTCTGCGCATTGACCTTGACCGCGAGGTAGGGCGTGAGTCCGTTGTCCGCGCACCATTCGCAGATGGCGCGGACCAGGTAGGGCTTGGCCGATTGCTCCGACATGGGGCGGCAGCATACACCGCGCCCGGCGCCGCCCGTCAAGCGGGCGGCCGGCCCGGCTACTTGCGCATCCCGCGCTCGGCGCTGGTCAGCGCCTCGGAGAACGCAGGACGCGAGAACAACCGTTCGGCGTACTTCATGAGCGGCGCCGCCGGTTTCGGCATCGAGACGCCGTAGTAGTCGAGGCGCCACAGGAGCGGCGTGATCGCGACGTCCAGCATCGAGTATTCCTCGCCCAGCATGTACTTGTGCTTGGTGAACACCGGCGCGATCTGCAGAAGCGCGTCGCGGACCTGGTTACGGCCCTTCTCGGCGTTCTTCTGGTTGTTGCCCTCGAGCGCGTCGATGTGGATGAACAGCTCCTTCTCGAAGCGGTGCAGGAACAGGCGCGCGCGGGCGCGCATCACCGGATCGGCCGGCATCAGCTGCGGGTGCGGGAACCGCTCGTCGATGTACTCGTTGATGATGTTCGACTCGTGCAGCACGAGGTCGCGCTCGACCAGCACCGGCACCTGGTTGTACGGATTCATCACCGCGAGGTCCTCGGGCTTGTGGTCGAGGTCGACGTCGATGATCTGGAAGTCCATTCCCTTCTCGTGCAGCACGATGCGGCAGCGCTGCGAGAAGGGGTCGGTCGTCCCGGAATAGAGGGTCATCATGGCAAGTTTCTCCCTGGTCCGGGCGTCGCGTCGCGACGGCTTTTCGTCGCGCCCGGGGCGGTCGTTGCGGAAGCTT
>DATBSV010000010.1:0-3313 GCA_036559685.1 Casimicrobiaceae bacterium | reverse complement strand
CAGGTTCGCGCAGCGCGCGCGCGTCTCGTGCTCGTCGAGCGGCTTGATCAGGAAGTCGGTCGCGCCGGCCTCGAGCGCGTCGTAGCGGATCTTGCGGTCGTCGACGACGGTGATCACGACGATCGGCACGTCGACGCAGTGCGCGAGCGCGCGCAGCTGCTTGACCAGCTCGATGCCGTCGAACTCGGGCAGCTTGTAGTCGGTGAGAACGATGTCGACGCGGTTGTTGCGCGCGAACTCGAGCGCGCGCGACGGCGTGTCGAACAGCTCGAGGTTGAGCTTGCCGTCGATCTGGCGGACGATTTCGGCCAGCAGCAGCCGGCTCGAGAACAGGTCGTCGACGATCAGGACGGTGTTTCGCTGGGCGCGTGCGAACGCGAGCTCCGAGACGGTGCCGGGCGTCGGGGCCGAGCGCATCGGGGCGGGTGGCGTCATGACGGTGCCCTCACTGGGAGGGGAGCGGAATCCGACTCAAGCAAGGAATGGGCCGAAAACGCGGGTTTCCGGCAGTCGGAGGGCCGAACCGGGCCGGCCTGCGGCGGGGATTCAAGTGGTCGGGGCGAGAAGATTCGAACTTCCGACCCCCTGCACCCCATGCAGGTGCGCTACCAGGCTGCGCTACGCCCCGACCGAAACCATCGATTATACCGTCCGGAAGGGTCACGACGGCAGCCTCGGGAGGGTCTCAGCGGCGCTCGGCGTCGAGGAGCCGGCGAATCTCGGCCAGCTCATGACGCAATGCGGCAGCGCCAGAAAGGGTAGCGGGGGTCGACGGGGGCCGGGCGGGCACCGACGTCATCGACGGGGTCGGTCGGGCGGCCGCCGCCCGCTGCTCGTCGACGTCGTGCTCGAGCCGATGGCGCGCGCCGTTGATCGTGAAGCCCTGCTCGTAGAGCAGGTCGCGAATGCGCCGGATCAGCAGCACCTCGTGGTGCTGGTAGTAGCGGCGGTTGCCGCGGCGCTTCACCGGCTTGAGTTGCGAGAATTCCTGCTCCCAGTAGCGGAGCACGTGCGGCTTCACGGCACACAGATCGGAAACCTCGCCGATCGTGAAGTACCGCTTCGCCGGGATCGGCGGCAGGTCGGGTCTAGCCCGGCTGAGATCCGACATGGTTGGCCGCGTCCACCATTGCCTTCAGCTTCTGGCTGGCGTGGAACGTCACGACGCGTCGCGCCGTGATCGGAATCTCCTCGCCGGTCTTGGGGTTGCGGCCCGGCCGCTGCGGTTTTTCGCGCAGCTGGAAGTTGCCGAACCCGGAGAGCTTGACGCTTTCGCCCGCCTCGAGCGCCATGCGGACTTCCTCGAAGAAGCGCTCGACCATGTCCTTCGCTTCGCGCTTGTTGAGGCCCAGCTGCTCGAAGAGCAGATCGGCCAATTCGGCTTTGGTGAGCGTCATCGCGCGTCCTGGCTACGAAGCGTCGCGCCGAACTCGCGGTGGGCGATTGTCGCCAGCGCCTCCACCGCCCCCTCGATCTCGGCGTCGGTCAAAGTACGTGCAGTATCCTGCATAAGCACCAGAATCGCAACGCTTTTCCGACCGCTCGGCAGTCCGGCGCCGCGGAACAGGTCGAACGGGCGCACGGCGACGACGAACGGGGGGGCCGCGCGGGCCATGACATCGACCAGGCGCTGCACCGGGACGGCTTCGTCGACGACCAGCGCGAGGTCGCGCCGGACCATCGGTTGCCGCGAAACCGCCCGCCCGCGCGGGACCGGCCGCGCGAGCAGCGCCGCGAGGTCGACCTCGAACGCGACCGGCGCGGCCGGGAGCTCGAAGCGCCGCACCAGCGCCGGATGCAGCTCGCCCAGCCAGCCGACGACCTCGCCGTCGATCGCGACGCTGGCCGACCGACCCGGGTGCAGGGCGGGATGCGGCGCCGCTGCCGTCGTCAGCGTCCGTGGATGCGCGAGCGCGGCGAGGTCGGCCTTGACGTCGAACGGGTCGACCGGCCGCGACGGCTGCCCCCATTGCTCGGGGGCTGCGCTCCCGGTCGCGAGCCCGCCGAGGCGAAGCGGCTGCGCGAGCCCCGAGGCTTCGCGCCGGAACACGCGGCCCGCCTCGAAGATCCGCACGCGCATCTCGCGCCGGCTCGCATTGGCCTTCGCGACGTCGATCAACCCGGGCAGGAGCGTGGTGCGCATGACGTCGAGGTGCGCCGCGATCGGGTTCTGCACGCCGATCGGCTTCGCGTCGGGATCGAGCGCGAGCTCGGTGGTCGACGACACGAAACCGAACGTGACGACCTCGTGCCAGTCGCGCGCCGCGAGCAGGCGCCGCACCGCGAACGACGAGCGCTGCGACTCGGGCCGCGGCAGCATGCGCTGCACGTGCGCGCGCGGCTCGGCCGGGATCGCGTCGTAGCCGCGCACGCGCGCGACCTCCTCGACGAAGTCCTCCTCGATCGCGAGGTCGAAGCGCCATGACGGCGGCACGACCACAAAATCTTCGCCGTTGCGCTTGGTGACCATGCCGAGGCGCGCAAAGATGTCCGCGCTATCCGAAGACGGGACCGCGACGCCAAGCAGCTTCTCGATACGTGCGCTGCGCACGACGACCGGATCGCGCGGAGGAAGCGTCGCTTTCGCGTCGGTGCGCGGGCCCGCGCGACCGCCGCAGATGTCGAGGATCAGCCGGGTCGCGCGCTCGATCGCCGCCGGACCCAGGTCGGGATCGACGCCGCGCTCGAACCGGTATCCGGCGTCGCTCGTGAAGCCGAGCCGGCGCATGCGCCCTTGCACGACGGCCGGGTTCCAGAACGCGCCCTCGAGGTACACCGTCGTCGTGTCGTCGGCGATCCCCGAGTGCTCGCCGCCCATGATGCCGGCGAGACCGAGCGGCTTCACCTCGTCGCACACGAGCAGGAGGTCCGGCTCCAGATCGAGCACGTCGCCATTCAGGAGCGTGAGCTTCTCGCCGGCGCGCGCGAAACGCACCACGAGCGCGCCGTCGAGGTGGCGCGCGTCGTACGCGTGCAGCGGCTGGCCGAGCTCGAGCATCACGTAGTTGGTGACGTCGACGACCGCGCTGATCGAGCGAATGCCTGCGCGCTCGAGCCGCGTGCGCATCCACGCGGGCGTCGGGCGGCGCGCGTCGATGCCCTCGATCGTGCGGGCGCCGAAGCGCGGGCAGGCGAGCGGCTCGTCGATGCGTACGTCGCGCTTCGCGGTCGTCGTGGGCTGCACCGCGCTCGCGTCGGGCGTCGCGAGCTTCCCGCCGGCGAGCGCCGAGACGTCGCGCGCGACGCCGAGGATCGACAGGCAGTCGGCCCGGTTGGGCGTGAGCTTCAGCGTGAAGATCGCGTCGTCCAGCGC
>DATBSV010000009.1:0-9660 GCA_036559685.1 Casimicrobiaceae bacterium | reverse complement strand
GACTTCTTCGCGACGTAGCGGTTCGCCGTCACGAAGTAGGTGTTGGTGAAGCCCACCTGCTTCTGGCGGTCGAGGTTGTTGGTGGTCGAGCCGCACTCGAGGTCGATCGTGCCGTTCGCGATCAGCGGGATGCGCGTCGCCGACGTGACCGGGTTGAGCTTGACCTGCAGGTTCGGCATCTTGAGGTCGGCCTTGATCGCGTCGACGACCTTCATGCAGATGTCGAGCGCGTAGCCGACGACCTTCTGCTGGTCGTCGTAGTACGAGAACGGCATCGAGCTGTCGCGGTGGCCGATCGTGATCGAGCCTGAATCCTTGATCTTCTTGAGCGTCGGCGAGTCCTGCGCGAGCGCGGGCGCCGCCACGAACGCCGCGCAAAGGACGGCGAGGGAAAGCTTGTGCATGCGGAATTCTCCGGAGGGGAAACGGTATCGCGGGTTGACCCTTGAAAAGGGCCCCGCGCCAAAACCGGACGAGTTTACCGGGGAGCGGGAATCCTGTCCAAGCCGCCCGGACGGGCCACCCCGCCCCCGGGACGGTCCGCGCCATTAACGCGCGAGGCCGTCCACGCGCCGACGCAGGCGCGGGCCAGCGCACCGGTCGGGTCGATGGCCGGGACGGCCGGACGAACGCCGGCGGCCTCCAGGCCGGGCGGGACCTCGGTGCAGCCGAGGACGACAGCCCGGCAGCCGGCCGCGGCGAGCGCGTCGACGACCTCCGCGAAGCGCCGCCCGCCGCCCGCCGCGTCGCCCCGCTTGACCGCGGCGATGCCCTCGACGACGCGCGCGTTGTCGGCGGCCGAGGGCGTCGCGACCGGGAAGCCGGCGCGCTCGAGCCTCTGCGCGTACAGGCCGATCGCGTGCGTCGCCTCGGTCGCGATCACGCCGACGCGCGCGCCGGCGGGCACCTGGGTCGCGACCTCGTCGACGGCGGCGTCGGCGATGTGCAGGAACGGCGCGTCGAGGCCTTCGCGCAACGTGTCGACCCAGTGGTACGCGGTATTGCAAGCCATCGCGTAGTGCGTCGCGCCGGCGGCGCGCAGCCGGTCGCGCGCGTCGAGGAGCGCCGGCAGCGGGCTTTCGCCGCCGCGCAGGATCGCGGCGACACGCGACGGGATCTGCGGGATCGAGACCGTGACGTGCGGGACGTGGTCCGCGTCGCCATTTGCCGGCGTCGCCGCGCACAGCTTCGCCAGGAAATCGACCGTCGCGAGCGGACCCATGCCGCCCAGCACGCCAAGCAGAAACGTCATCGATTGAACACTTGCATCGGCCGCGGCTCGGTCAGGTTCTCCGGCGACAGGATGCGGTCGAGCTCGGCCTGCGAGAGCCAGCCCTTCTCGAGGACGAGGTCGACGACGCCGCGGCCGGTCGCGTGCGCCTCCTTCGCGAGCGCGCTCGATTTCTCGTAGCCGATGTAGGGATTGAGCGCGGTGACGATGCCGATCGTGTTGCGCACCGTCTCGGCGAGTCGCGCGCGATTGGCGGTGATGCCGACGACGCACTGCCGCGCCAGCACGAGGCAGCCCTGCTTGAGGTGCGGGATGCTGCGGAACAGGCTGTACGCGATGATCGGCTCGAATGCGTTGAGCTGCAGCTGCCCGGCCTCGGCGGCCATCGTCACCGTCATGTCGTTGCCGATCACCTCGAACGCAATCTGGTTCACGACCTCCGGGATCACCGGGTTGATCTTGCCCGGCATGATCGAGCTGCCGGCCTGCACGGCGGGCAGCATGATCTCGCCCAGGCCGGCGCGCGGACCCGACGACAGGAGGCGGAGATCGTTGCACGTCTTCGATAGCTTGACCGCGATGCGCTTCAGGACGCCGGAGAGCTGCACGAACGCGCCGCAGTCCTGCGTCGCCTCGACCAGGTTCTCGGCCGTCTTGACCGGCACCTTCGACAACGCGACGAGGTGCTTGCACACGAGCGGCGCGTACCCGGGATGCGAATTGATGCCGGTGCCGATCGCCGTGGCGCCGAGGTTGATCTCCTCGATCAGCGTGCAGGCCTCGTGCAGCCGCAGCTGGTCCTCGCCGAGCATGACGGAGAAGGTCGAGAATTCCTGGCCGAGCGTCATCGGCACCGCGTCCTGGAGCTGCGTGCGGCCGACTTTCAGGAGATCCCGGAACTCCTCCGACTTCGCCGCGAACGCCTGCTTCAATTCCTCCATCGCCGCGATCAGGTCGACGATCGCGAAGCGCGCCGCGAGCTTGAGCGCCGTCGGGTAAACGTCGTTCGTGCTCTGGGCCATGTTGACGTGCTCGATCGGGTGCAGGTACGCGTAGTCGCCCTTCTGCCGGCCGCCGAGCTCGAGCGCGCGGTTCGCGATGACCTCGTTCGCGTTCATGTTGGTCGACGTGCCGGCGCCGCCCTGGATCTGGTCGACGACGAAGTGGTCGTGCAGCGCGCCGCTCGCGATCTCGCGGCACGCGGCGATGATGAGCTTCGCCTTGGTCTCGTCGAGGAGGCCGAGCTCGTAGTTGGTTTGCGCGGCGGCGTGCTTGACCAGCGCGAGGGCGCGGACGAGCTCGGGCCACAGGCCGATCACCCGGCCGCTGATCGGGAAGTTCTCGACCGCGCGCAGCGTGTGGATGCCCCAGTACGCATCCGCGGGCACCGGGCGCTCACCCAGCAGGTCGTGCTCGAGTCGGGTCTTGGGGGCGTCGTTCGGCATGCGCGATCCTCGATGGGCGATCGTCGATGACTCTACACCTATAATCGTGGGCGCCGAATGCACCCCGCATGGACGATACGATCCTCGCCCCGATCCTCGATCTCGCGGAATTGCGCGCGCTCGAGGCGCGCCATGCCGGCGACGGACTGATGGAGCGCGCCGGCGCGGCCGCCGCCGCGGTCGCGCAGGCGATGCTCGCAGGCTCGCGCGGCGGTCGTGTCGTCGTGCTCGCGGGCCGCGGCAACAACGGCGGCGACGGCTTCGTCGTGGCGCGACTGCTGCGTGCGAGCTACCACGACGTCGACGTCGTGTTCCGTGGCGATCCGGCGAAGCTTCCCGCCGCCGCGCGCGCGGCGCATCGCGCGTTCGGCGCCGCGGGCGGTACGACGATCGGCGACCCGAGCGCGGGAGCGCCCGCGCTGATCGTCGACGCGCTCTACGGCGTCGGGCTCGCGCGTCCGATCGAAGGTGACGACGCGGCGATCGTCGAGTGGGCGAACGCGTGCGCCGCGCCGGTGCTGGCGCTCGACGTGCCGAGCGGTCTCGACGCGCAAAGCGGCGGACTGCGTGGCATCGCGATCCGCGCGACGGCGACCGCGACGTTCATCGCGCTGAAGCCGGGATTGCTGATGAACGACGGGCCCGACACGGCCGGCGTCGTGACCGTCCACCCGCTGGGGCTCGACGAAGCGCTCGCCGATGCCCGCGGCCGCCGGCTCGACTGGCCGCTCGTGAACGCGCTCCTCGGCGGCCAGCTCGCACGCACGCGCCGCAACGTGCACAAGGGCACGTTCGGCACGCTCGGCATCGTCGGCGGCGCGCCCGGCATGGTCGGGGCGGCGATCCTCGCGGGTCGCGCCGCGATGCGTGCCGGCGCCGGCAAGGTGCGCATCGGCTTCGTCGGCAACGTCCCGTTCTTCGACCCGAACGCGCCCGAGCTGATGCTCGGCGCCGTCGCCCCCGCGGTCGACGGCGCGACGGCGATCGTCGCCGGCCCCGGCATGGGCACCGACGACGCCGCGGCGAACGCGCTGCGCCATGCGATCGACGCGAGCGTGCCGATCGTGCTCGACGCCGATGCGCTGAACCTCGTCGCGGCATCCGCATCGCTGCGCGAAGCGGTCGCCGCCCGGCGCTCGCCGACGATCGCCACGCCGCATCCCGCGGAAGCCGCGCGATTGCTCACCCGTACGACCGCGGACGTGCAACGCGATCGCGTCGGCACGGCCGAATCGCTGTCGCGCGCGTTGCGCGCGCACGTGGTCCTCAAGGGACTCGGCAGCGTGCTCGCGCATCCCGACGGACGCTACGACGTCAACGCGAGCGGCAATCCCGCGCTCGCCAGCGCGGGCTCGGGGGACGTGCTCGCGGGGATCGTCGGGGCGCTGCTCGCGCAGGGGCTCGCGCCCGACCTCGCATTGCGCGCCGGCGTGTGCCTGCACGGCGCGGCGGCCGATCGCCTCGTCGAGCGCGGGGTCGGTCCGATCGGCGTCGGCGCGTCCGAAATCGCCGACGCTGCACGCGATCTTCTCAATCGGACCTAGTCGACGTCGTCCGACGTGTCCGACGGCCACCGCCCGATGGCGACGGACGATGCCTCGCCCGTACGATGCGAGGTATGTTCAAGGGTCGCTCGCTGAGCAAGGTCGTCGCCGTGTTCCGCCAGCCGGAAGCGGCCGAGCTCGCGCGCGAGAAGGTGAAGAGCGCAGCGGGGCTCGAAGACGGGCAGGTGCGCGTCGTCGGTCCGCACGATACGCCGTGGGTACGCCAGCCCGCGTTGCCGCGCGAGAGCGTCGCGCGCGCGGCGCTGCGCATGCAGGTCACGTCGGTGCTGACCGGCGTCGCGCTCGCGATGGCCGCCTGGCTGGTCCTGTACGGGTTCGGCGTCGACGTCATCGCGGCGACGCCGGTTCCCAGCCTCGTCGCGATCGCGTTGATCGGCACGATGCTCGGGCTGGTCGTCGGCGGCGCGCTGTCGCTGGGCGAGCGCGACGGCACGCTCGAAAGGGTGCGCCAGGCGGCGCAAACCGGTCGCTGGGCCGTCGTCGTGCAGCCGCTGTCCCTCGCGCAGCTCGAGCGCGCGCTCTCGATCCTGCAGGCGACCGGCGTGCCGGTCGCGCGATCGCTTTAAGGCCCGTTCGCGTTAGGGCAGGAGAAGCGTCGCGCCGGTCGTCTGGCGCCCCTGCAGCGCGCGGTGCGCATCGGCCGCTTTCGACAGCGGAAACGTCTGGTGGACCTCGGCCTTGACCTTGCCTGCGCGCATCAGCTCGAACATCTCGTTCGCCATCGCGATCATGTTCTCGCGCGGATTCGCATAGTTGAAAAGCGTCGGCCGCGTCACCCACAACGATCCCTTTTGCGCGAGGAGCTGCAGGTCGAACGGCGGCACCGGGCCCGACGACGCGCCGAACAGGCACCACAGGCCGCGCGGCGACAGGCAATCGAGCACGCCGGGGAACACGTCCTTGCCCACGCCGTCGTACACGATCGGCACGCCCTTGCCTCCGGTCAGCGCCTTGACCCGGTCGATGACGTTCTCGCGCGTGTAGACGATCGTCTCGGCGCAGCCGTGCGACTTCGCCAGCGCGGCCTTCTCGTCGCTCGACACGGTGCCGATCAGCTTGACGCCGATCGCGCGCGCCCATTGGCACGCGATGAGGCCGACGCCGCCGGCGGCGGCGTGGAACAGGACCGTGTCGCCCGCCTTGAGCTTGCCGATCTGGCGGAACAGGTACTGGACCGTCAGGCCCTTCAACATCATCGCGGCCGCGTCGCGGTCGGCGATGCCTTCGGGCAGCGGCACGAGCTTGTCGACCGGCATGTTGCGCATCTCGCAGTACGCGCCGATCGGACCGGTGCCGTAGGCGACGCGCTGGCCGACCTTGAGCTCGGTCACGCCGGGGCCGAGCGCCTCGACGACGCCCGCGGCCTCCTGGCCGAGTCCCGTCGGCAGCGGCAGCTTGTACACGCCGCTGCGATGGTAGGTGTCGATGTAGTTGAGGCCGACCGCCGTGTGTCGCACGCGCACTTCACCGGGCCCCGGCGGCGGCACGTCGAGCTTGTCCCAGGTCATCACTTCGGGCCCGCCGGGCGTGTGGATGCGGATCGCGTGCGTCATCGTGGTTCTCTCCGGTGATCAGGCCATCAAGGCGCGGTAGGTCGCGAAGCCCGCGACGGTGAGGATGAGCGAGCCCGCGAGGTGCGCGAACCCGAGAAGTGTGCCCGCGGCGAGGTCGCCGCGCGCGAGGAGCTCGACGACCTCGGCCGAGAACGTCGAGAACGTCGTCAAGCCGCCGAGGAATCCGGTGATCACGAACAGACGCGCTTCCGGCGTGAGCGAGTGCCGCGCGGCGAAATAGGCGACGGCGAGCCCGACGAGGTAGCCGCCGACGAGGTTCGCCGCGAGCGTGCCGAGCGGGAACGACGGCACGCGCGGGTTGAGCCAGGCCGCAAGCCCCCAGCGCAGCCACGCACCGAGCGCGGCGCCGACGCCGACCGCGACGAATCCTCCGAGCATGGGTCGATTATACGAATCCGGTGAACAGCGTCGGGCTGAAGCCCGACCCACAACTACCTGACGTAGCGATCGACGTACGCGTCGCCGAGTCCGACCTTCGCGTAGTGCGCGCGGCACATCGCGATCTTGGTCCACACGTCCTCGTAGCCGACCGTCGCGCCATGCTCGTCGACGTAGATCATCGCGCCCTGGATGTTGAAGTACGTGATCATCTCGGCGCAATCGTCGGGCACGACCAGCGTGTGGATCTCGCCGGGCGGCTCGTAGACGAAACTTCCGGTCTCCGCGACCCAGTCGTGCTCGAGGTAGCGCCAGCGCCCACGGATCACGTAACCGGTGACGGCCATCGGATGCCGGTGCCGCGAAAGCACGCCCGCGCGACGCACGCGAAGGAGGTTGCACCAGCCGCCCGACACCGTGTTGAGCATGAGCGGCCGGAACCACACGTCCTGCGCCTGCGGCACCCAGACGCGCTCGTCGTCGGGCATCGCCTGCTCGGCGATCTCCGGAACAATGGCATCGATGCCGGCGGGTAGCCTCGCGTTCACTCGTGCTCCTTCTTCCACGCCGCGACCAGCGCGTCGATCTCGGCGGAAGGATCCTGCGCGCGCGCGAAGCTCCGCCCGGCGCGCCGGTACCAGTAGCGCGCGTTGGGGACGTCCCCCTCGAGCATGTGCACGATGCCGTGCGCCCAGCAGCCGAACTCGGACGCGTCGTTCTGCACGACGGCGTGCGCCTTCTGCCAGTTGCCCGACTTCAGGTGTCGGATCGCGGTATTGAGCGGCATCGTGCCCCTCCCCCCGAGGAGCCTGCAAGACTAGCTCACGTGGTAGCCGCCGTCGACCGGCAACAGGACGCCGGTCACGAATGCCGCCGCCGGCGATGCCAGGTACAGCGCCGCCCCGGTGATATCCCCGGGCTCGGCCCAGCGCTTGAGCGGCGTGCGCCCGACGATCGCCGCGCTGCGGTCGGCGTCGTCCTGCAGCGTTTGCGTCAGCGCGGTGCGGACCCAACCCGGCGCGATCGCGTTGACGCGTATCCCGTCGTCGGCGTAGGCGATCGCGAGCGAGCGCGTGAGCTGCGCGACGCCCCCCTTGCTCGCCGCATAGCCCGGCGCGCGCGGACCGCCGAAGATCGACAGGATCGAGGCGATGTTGACGATCGCGCCGCGCGCCGCGGCCAGCTTCGGCCGCGCGTGCGTGCAGCAGCGCATCGTGCCGGTCAGGTTGATCGCCACGGTGTCGGCGAACACCTCCGGATCGTGCTCGGCGTCGCGCCGGATGACGCCCGCGCCGTTGACGAGCACGTCGAGGCGCGGCAGGTGGTCCACGAGCCGGCGGATCGCCGCGTCGTCGCGCACGTCGAGCGCGACCGCATCGCGCAGCCTGAAGCCCGGCAGCGTGCGCGCCGCGTCGGCCTCGGCGCGCGTCGCGCCGGTCGCGGTGACGACGGCCCCGAGCGACGCGAATGCGTCCGCGATGGCGGCGCCGATCCCGCTCGTGCCGCCGGTCACCAGCACGACGCGGCCGGCGAACAAGTCCTCGCGGAAGGCCGCCGCGGCGCTCATGCCGCGCGCCGAAGCAGTGCGTCGACGTCACGCGGTCGCGGAAGCGGGTCGACGGCCCCGTAGCCTGTTGTCGCGATCGCCGCCGCGGCATTCGCGTAGCGCGCCGCAGCGAACGGATCGTCGCCCGCGGCGAGCCGCGCGGCGAACGCGCCGTCGAAGCAGTCGCCCGCCCCGGTGGCGTCGACCGTCGCGACACGGTGCGGCGCGACGATCTCGCGCGTGCGCCCGTCGTCGACGACGCAGCCGTCCGCGCCGCGCTTGTAGACGATGCCGCGAGCGCCGACGTTGCGGCACGCGGCGATCACGGCATCGGCCTCGCCGGTGCCGAAGATCCACTCGACGTCCTCGCGCGACGGCAGCACCCAGTCGCTGTCGCCGATCGTCGCGAGCGCGATCGCGCGCGCACGCTCGCGCGGCCAGAGCCTCGGCCGCAGGTTTGGGTCGTAGAACACGCGCGCGCCGGCCGCCCGCGCGGCGGCGATCGCCGCGAACACCGCGTCGCAAGCCGAGGTCGAGATCGCCTGGCTGATGCCCGACACGTGCAGCGCACCGGCCGCGCGGATCACGTCGAGCGGCAGCGTGGCCGGCGACATCCGGCTCGCCGCCGATCCGGCGCGCATGTACGAGAACGCGTGCCCCGACGGCCCGTGGGTCACGAAATAGATGCCGGTCGGCGCATCCGGGTCGGTCGCGACGCCATCCTGCGCGACGCCCTCGGCGCTCCACAGCGCGCGGAACTGTCGTCCGAACCCGTCGTCGCCCAGGCGGGTGACGTACGCGACGCGCGCGCCGAGCCGCGCGGCGGCGATCGCCATGTTCGACGTGTCGCCGCCGAAACCCTGGCGATACGAGTGCGGGTCGTCGCCGCGCGTCTGGTTGAACTCGACGAGCGGCTCGCCGAGCGAAACGATGTCGAAGCGCGGCACGTTCGCCGTCCGCGCGCTAGCGCTTCGGCAGCGCCGCGATGCCGCGCGCGTACGCGGACGCGGCCTCGCGCACCGATTCGACGCTCGTCCCGGGCTTGTAGAGGTTGCTGCCGGTGCCGAAGCCGTCCGCGCCCGCCTCCCAGTACGGCGCGAGGTTGTCGGGCTTCATTCCGCCGACCGCGAACACGAGCGTGTCGCGGGGCAGCACCGCGCGCCAGGCCTTGAGCGCCGCGGGCGGCAGCGCCTCGGCGGGAAACATCTTGAGCCCGTCGGCACCCGCGGCGAGCGCCGCGAACGCCTCGGTCGGCGTTGCGACGCCCGGGACGCACACGAGCCCCTGCTTCTTCGCCTCGCGGATCACGGCGGCGTCGGCATGCGGCATCACGATCAGCCTGCCGCCGGCGTCCTTCACGCGCGCGACGTCGGCGGGATCGATGACGGTGCCCGCGCCGACGAGCGCGCTCGCGCCGACGCGCTTCGCAAGCATGCGGATGCTGTCGAGCGGCCGCGGCGAGTTGAGCGTCACCTCGAGGATGCGGAAGCCCGCGAACGTGAGCGCGTCGGCGACGCCGTCGACCTCGGACGGCGCGATGCCGCGCAACACCGCGACGAGCGGCAGCGGTTGCAGGTAATCCTTGAGCGTCATTTAGGCGCGCTGATGCAGCTTGCCGGCGGCGAGGGCGATGCGATAGAGGCCGGCGGCGGCGGCGTCGACGGGGCCCGGCGTGGCACTGATCTCGCTCACCTCGAGCGCGGTGAGGTAGCGGGTCGCCAGCGCGTCGCTGCCGACGACCAGCACGCGCGACGCGTCGTCGCCCGCGTGCTGCGCCCAGGTGCGCGCGTTGCGGATCTCGCGGCCGATGACGAATCCCGACAGCCATTCGGGCACGTCGCCCGCGGGCAGCTCGCCCATCAGGAGGAGCGTCCGCGCGCCGAACACGTCGTGCGTGAACCCGCCGGCGCCCAGGCCCCGA
>DATBSV010000008.1:0-7254 GCA_036559685.1 Casimicrobiaceae bacterium | reverse complement strand
GGCTCGCGGTCGTACGCGCCGCCCTGGTCGATCTCGGCACACGCGTTCCGCGTCGTGCGGCCCGCGCCCGGGCAGGGCGAGCACACGGTCGAGGTGCTGCGCGAGGCGGGGGTCGACGAGCGCACGATCGAGACGCTGATCGCCGCAGGCGTCGCGCGCGCCTAGGGCCTAGGTCGCGGTCCCGACTATCTTCGTCCGCCGCTTGGGTTCCGGCTTCCGCGCGCGCGTATCGCGCGTCGCGCCGACGGGCAGCGACGACACGCGCGCGATCTCGGCATCGTCGTACCGGCATCCCGCCATCGCGTAGTCGATCGCCATCGCGGTGGCGTCGTCGCCCCAGAACAGCTCGTTGCCGACGGCGATCGTCGGCACGCCGAACACGCCGCGCGCGATCGCCTCGTCGGTGTTGCGGCGGAGCGCGTCCTTGACGTCCGGCGCTGCGATGCGCGACGCGGCGTCGGCGCAGCCGAGGTCATGCGTCAGCTCGGCCCACTCGATCGGCAGGTCGGGCAACCTCCCGTCGCGCCAGACGAACCGGAAGATCCGGTGCACGGCCTCGGGCGTGCAATCGCAGGCGATCGCGAGGCGCAGCAGCGGCAGCGGGTTGAACGGGTGCTCATGCGGGAACTTGATCGGCACGCCGAGCCTGCGCGCCTGCCAGACGACGAAGCGGTAGGTGAACGCGCGCTTGCCGGCGATCTCCGCGGGCCCCTTCTGGCCGTTCGCGTCCAGCAGCGCGGCGAAAAGCACCGGCCGGTAGCGCACCTGCATGCGCGCGGGCAATCCGGCCAGCCGCTCGCTCTGCAGGTACGCGAACGGCGAGACGAAGTCGAAGTACCAGTCGACGATCATGGCGACGGTGCGAGCCACGCGCGCCGCGCCTGCAGCGACGCGACGACGGCGCGCCGCGCGTCGTCGTCGAGCACGCTCCAGGCGGCGATCTCGTCGAGCGTGCGCAGGCAGCCGACGCACAGCCCGCTCGCCTCGTCGATCCTGCACACCGAGGTGCAGGGCGACGCGACCGCCGCGCCGGCGCTCATGCGGCGACCCCTGCCTTCGCGTCCAGCGCCTTCGCGACGCGGGAGTGGGTCGGCCGGCCGAGATGCTGCGAGATCGCGCGGCCCGCCGCACGCAGCTTCGCGAGGTCGATGCCGGTCTCGATGCCGAGCCCGTGCAGCAGGTAGACGACGTCTTCGGTCGCGACGTTGCCGGTGGCCCCCTTCGCGTAGGGGCAACCGCCCAGCCCCGCGACGCTCGCGTCGAACGTCGCGATGCCGAGCTCCAGGCTCGCGTAGACGTTTGCGAGCGCCATGCCGTAGGTGTCGTGGAAGTGGCCGCTGACCTCGTCCACCGGGTAGATCGCGAGCGCGGCTTCCATCGCGCGCTGCGTGGATAGGGGCGTGCCGACGCCGATCGTGTCGGCGACGCCGACGTGCTGGACACCGATGCCGTGCATCAGCTTCGCGACGTAGCCGACCGCATCGGGCTTCACCTCGCCCTGGTAGGGGCACCCGAGCGCGCACGAGATCGCGCCGCGCACGCGCATGCCCGCGTCGCGCGCCGCGCGCGCCACCGGCGCGAAGCGCTCGATCGACTCCGCGATCGAGCAGTTGATGTTCTTCTGCGAGAACGCCTCGCTCGCCGCGCCGAACACGACGACCTCGTCGGCCTTCGCCGCGAGCGCGCCTTCGAAGCCCTTCATGTTGGGCGTCAGCACGGCGTAGACGACGCCGGGCCGCCGCGAGATCCGCGCCATCACGTCGGCGGCGTCGGCCATCTGCGGCACCCACTTCGGCGAAACGAAGCTCGTCGCCTCGATCGACGGGACGCCGGCGTCGGCAAGCGCCTGGATCAGCGCGACCTTGACGTCGGTCGGGACGACGGCCTTCTCGTTCTGCAGCCCGTCGCGCGGGCCGACGTCGACGATGCGGACGCGCTTCGGCAGCCCCATGGTCAGTATCCTTTCGTGCGGTCGACGACGCCGCTGACGAGCTCGCCGCGCTCGAGCGCGCGGATCTTGGCGACGACCTGCGCCACCGAGTCGGCGACGCTCGTGACCGCGGACACGTGCGGCGTGACGGTGATCGCGGAATGATGCCAGAAGGGGTGCTTGGGCGGCAGTGGCTCCTCGCGGAACACGTCGAGCGTCGCGTGCGCGATGTGGCCGCGGTTGAGCGCGGCGATCAGCGCCGTTTCCACGATCAGGTCGCCGCGCCCGAGGTTGACGATGTGCGCGCCCGACGGCAGCAGCGCGAATGCGTCGGCGTCGAGCAAGCCGCGCGTCTCGTCGGTCGACGGGAGCAGCGCGATCAGCATCTTGGATCGCGCCAGGAACGCCGGCAGCCGCTCGCGCCCGGCGAACGACTCCACGCCGGGCAGCGCGTGCGGCATGCGGCTCCAGGTCGCGAGCGGAAAGCCGAACGGCTGAAGCGCCGCCAGCACCGCCTGCGCAAGGACGCCGGCTCCCATCACGCCGATGCCGAACGTGCGCCGGTCGCGCGGCCGCTGCGGCGACCAGCGGCCCGCCCGCTGGGCGTGGACGTAGTGTTGCGCTTCGCGGAACTCGCGCAGCACGGCGAGCACCGCATACTCGGCCATCTGCGAGGCCATACCGGCGTCCTCGAGGCGCACGATCGGGATGTCGGGCGGCAGCGTCGGCACGTCGAGCAGGGCGTCGACGCCGGCCCCCAGATTGAAGATCGCCCGGCGCACCTCGACGCGCCGGAACGCCTCGGGATCGGGCTTCCAGACCGCCGCATAATCGACCTCGTGCGGGTGGTCGGCCGGCCAGCGCGCGATCGTCGCCTCGGGCAGGCGCGCGGCGAACGCCTCATGCCAGCGCTCGGCGTTTTCCGCGACCGCGAGCAGCACGTGCATGAATCTAGTCCTCGAGGTCGACCAGGTCCGCGCCCTCGGGGACGCGGTCGCCGACCGCGAAGTGGACCGCCTTGACCACCCCCGCGGCCGGCGCGACGATCGTGTGCTCCATCTTCATCGCCTCGAGCACCACCAGCGCCGCCCCGCGCTCGACGCGGTCGCCGACCTTCGCCGGCACGGCGACGACGGTACCCGACATCGGCGCGGTCAGGTGTCCCGCGTGCGGCGCGTCCTCGCCCGCGTGCGCGAGCGGGTCGACATGGCGCAACCGGCGCCGCAACCCGCGCGCGAACACGTGCCGTTCATCGCCGTGGCGCACGATGCCGACGTCGGCCTGCGCATGTCCCGTGTCGACGCGCCAGCGATCCCCGTGACGCGCCGCGCGCATCGTGGAGCGCTCGCCGTCGATCTCGACCGACAGCGCGTGAAGCGGACCCGACAGCCGCGCCTCGACCGTCGTTTCGCCATCGACGAACGAGATCGCGACCGCGTGGCGCGCGCTGTTCGGCCACCACGCGTCCGTCGCGCGCCAGGGCGAGTGCGGATCGGTCGCGTCGTCGGTTCGCGCGCGCGCTAGCTCGTCGATCGCCGCCGCGGCCAGCGCGAGCGCAGGCGTGCGGCCGGGCGGCGGGAACAGTGCCGCGTGGTGCTTCTCGATCAGGCCCGTGTCGAGCTTGCCGGTCGCGAACGCCTCGTGCGCCACGACACGCTCGAGGAACGCGATGTTGGTCGCGACGCCGGCGACCTCGCAGTCGGCGAGCGCACCGAGCAGCGACGCGCGCGCACGCTCGCGATCCTCACCCCAGACGATCAGCTTCGCGAGCATCGGGTCGTAGTACGGCGACACCTCGTCGCCCTCCGCGAACCCGGTGTCGACGCGCACGCGATCGCCGGACGCGGGCATGCGCCAGTGCGCGATGCGGCCGATCGACGGCAGGAAGCCGCGCTCGGGATCCTCGGCGTACAGGCGCGCCTCGATCGCGTGGCCGCGGATCGCGAGCTCGTCCTGCGCAAGCGGCAGCGGCTCGCCGGCCGCGACCTTCAGCTGCCACTCGACGAGGTCGAGGCCGGTGACCATCTCGGTCACCGGGTGCTCGACCTGCAGTCGCGTGTTCATTTCCATGAAGTAGAACGTGCCGTCCTGCTCGGCGATGAACTCGACGGTGCCGGCGCCGACGTAGCCGATCGCCTTCGCGGCCGCGACGGCAGCGTCGCCCATCGCGCGGCGCCGCTCGGGCGTCATGCCCGGCGCCGGCGACTCCTCGAGTACCTTCTGGTGGCGCCGCTGCACCGAGCAGTCGCGCTCGAACAGCGACACGACGTGGCCGTGTGCGTCGCCGAACACCTGGATCTCGATGTGGCGCGGGCTCGTGAGGTACCGCTCGACCAGCACGCGCTCGTCGCCGAAGCCGGCCTTGGCCTCGCGACGCGCGGACGCGAGCGCCGCGCCGAACTCCGACGCCGCGCGCACGATCTTCATGCCTTTGCCGCCGCCGCCCGCCGTCGCCTTGATGATCGCCGGAAAGCCCATGCGCGCGGCTTCGCGCGCGAGCAGCGCGTCGTCCTGGTCGTCGCCGTGGTAGCCGGGCACGAGCGGCACGCCGGCCTTCGCCATGATCGACTTGGCGGCCGACTTCGATCCCATCGCGGCGATCGCCTCCGGCGGCGGGCCGATGAACGCGATGCCGGCCGCGGCGCATGCCCGGGCGAAGCCTTCGTTCTCGGACAGGAAACCGTAGCCTGGGTGGATCGCCTGCGCGCCGCTGCGTTTCGCGATCTCGAGGATCTTGCGGCCGTCGAGGTAGCTTTCGCGCGGCGGCGGCGGGCCGAGTCGATGCGCCTCGTCGCACGCCGCGACGTGAAGCGCGTTCGCGTCGGCGTCCGAATAGACGGCGACGGTGCGGATGCCCATGCGCCGCGCGGTGCGCGCGACGCGGCAGGCGATCTCGCCGCGGTTCGCGATCAGGACCTTGGAGAACACGTCAGGGCGTCCAGGTGACGATCGACGCGGCGAGAACGAGCCACAGCGCGAACAGCACTGCGTGGCTCGCGGTGAACGCGTAGAAACGGTGCCTCACGCGGTTGGTCGTGCAATGGATGAGGCTATGCACGACGCGGCACGCGACGTAGAGCCACGCGAGCGCCACGACGGCCGGCGTGACGACCTTCAGCGCGAACGCGGCCAGCGCCGCGACGTAGAACAGGACCGGCCCCTCGAACAGGTTGCGGTAGTTGTCGGCCGCTCGCGTGTCCTCGAGCTGCGCGGCCATTCCGGCGGACAGGGCGATCGTGTGCAGCCGGATCTTCTTCGCGCGGACTTCGGCGATGCGCCGGCGGTACATGACGATGCTCACCGCGAAGGTCAGCGCCACCAACGCCAGCACGGGCAGCAAGATCGTGGCCGGGTTCATGTCGTCTCCCGGTCACGCGTTTCCGCGACGCCGAACATCGCGGCGAGCCGGTCAAGGAAGCGGCGGATCAGCCGGAACACCCTGGGCAGCAGCCACAGCATGAAGAGCACGGCGACGACGAGCACCGCGAGCGCGACGAGCGGATAGCTCCACGCGAGCCACAGCACGACGCCGACGGCGAGGTCCTCGCCGAACGACGCGGCCCAGTTCGAGAACGGCTCGGGCGACGTGTTGATCGCGACGCGGCTCCCGGCCTTGGTCAGATGGCTGCCCGCCGCGAGCGTGCCGCCGAGGATCGCGGCCGCGAACGTCGCGGCCGCCGACGCGTCGCCGAACACGCTCGCCGCGAGCGCGGCGCCGGCCGGGATGCGCACGAACGTCTGCACCGCGTCCCACACGCTGTCGACGCCGGGGATCTTGTCGGCGAAGAATTCGACCGCGAACATGAAGCCCGACGCGACGAGCACGTACGGGTGCGTCAGCACCCCGAGGTTGCCGGGGAGCGGGATCCAGCCGAGGTAGCCCAGGCCGCCGACGATGAACAGCACCGCGTAGAGCCGGATGCCCGACGCGAAGCCGAGCGCTGCGGCGAGTGCGACGAGCTGCCAGGCGTCGAACGGCTCGTTCACGCGTCCCCCGCCCTAGCGACCCTTGCCCGACTTGAAGCCCTTGGGCACCCAGGGCGGCGCGCGCTTGCCGAGGAACGCGGCGATGCCTTCGCGCGCCTCGTCGGTCGCGCGGATGCGGGCGATGCGCTCGGCCGTATCGGCGATCATCGCCGCGTCGACGGCGCGGTTCGCGACGGCGCGCACGAGCAGCTTCGCCTCGCGCTGCGCCTGCGGACCGGCCAGCAGCAGCGCGCCGAGCACCTCGTTGACGCGGCCGTCGAGCTCGCCCGGCGGCGCGATGTCGTGCAGCAGGCCGATCCGGTACGCCTCCGCGGCGGTGAACCGCTCGCCGGTGATGAAGTAGCGCTGCGCCTGGCGCGGGCCGATCGCGGCGACGACGTAAGGCGAGATCGTCGCGGGGATGAGGCCGAGCTTCGCTTCGGACAATGCGAAGACGCCGTCGCTCGTCGCGATCGCGATGTCGCAGCACGCGACCAGGCCAACGCCCCCGCCGTAGGCGGGACCGTTCACGCACGCGACGGTCGGCTTCGGACAATTCGCGATCGTGGACAGCATGTCGGCGAGCGCTTTCGCATCGGCGAGGTTCTCCGCGTGGCCGTAGCCGGCCATCCGCTTCATCCACTCGAGGTCGGCGCCCGCGCAGAAGCTCGGGCCGGTGCCGTGCAGCAGGATCATGCGGACGTCGGAGTCGTCGGCGGCCGCGCGAACAGCGGCGGTCAGCTCCGCGATGAGCGTCTCGTCGAACGCGTTGTGGACCTTCGGGCGCGCAAGCCCGATCAGCTCGACCGGTCCCTGCCGCACGACCTCGAGGGTCGTCCACGCTCTTGCGGCGGCGGCCGCCTTGTTTGTTTTTGCCATCGTCGTCACATCCTGAACACGCCGAACCGCGTCGGCGCGATCGGCCGGTTGAGCGAGGCGGCGATCGCGAGCGCCAGCACGCGCCGCGTGTCCGCCGGGTCGATCACGCCGTCGTCCCACAGGCGCGCGCTCGCGTAGTACGGGTGCCCCTCGCGATCGTATTGCGCGCGGATCGGCGCCTTGAACGCGTCCTCGTCGTCGGCGGTCCACGCGCCGCCCTTTGCCTCGATCGCGTCGCGGCGGATCGTCGACAATACCGTCGCCGCCTGCTCGCCGCCCATCACCGAGATGCGCGCGTTGGGCCACATCCACAGGAAGCGCGGCCCGAACGCGCGGCCGCACATGCCGTAGTTGCCCGCGCCGTAGCTGCCGCCGATGATCACCGTGAACTTCGGCACCTGCGCGCACGACACGGCGGTCACCAGCTTGGCGCCGTCCTTCGCGATGCCTCCGGCCTCGTACTTCTTGCCGACCATGAA
>DATBSV010000007.1:0-13326 GCA_036559685.1 Casimicrobiaceae bacterium | reverse complement strand
GAAACCGCGCGCAACCCGCCCGCGCAAGAAAACGTTGCGCGAGGCGCCCGGCGAGCGGCCGCTGCCGCAGCGCCCTGCCGCGATCGAGCAACAGGCGGTCGGCGAACGCATCGAGGCGATCGCGATCCAGCAGGCGACCGCGATGCGCGACCTGCTCGCCGACTTCACGCCCAAGGACGCCGCCGCGCTGCTCAAGGGCCTGCTCGACGAGCAGCGCGAACGAGCGCATGCCGTCAGGCAAGCCGCCGACGACGAGCTGCAACCGGATTGGCGCAACGGCGGCTATCCGTACGCGCACCGGCTGTCGCGCGCAAGCTACGAGCGGGAGAAGTTCCGGCTGCAGGTCGAGCTCCTGAAATTCCAGCAGTGGGTCCGCAAGACCGGCCAGAAGCTCGTCATCCTGTTCGAAGGGCGCGACGCCGCCGGCAAGGGCGGCACGATCAAGCGCTTCATGGAGCATTTGAATCCGCGCGGCGCGCGCGTCGTCGCGCTCGAGAAGCCGTCGGTCGCGGAGCGCGGCCAGTGGTATTTCCAGCGCTACGTGCAGCACCTCCCCACCGCCGGCGAGATCGTGATGTTCGACCGCTCGTGGTACAACCGCGCCGGCGTCGAGCGCGTCATGGGGTTCTGCGCCGACGCGGAATACGCCGAGTTCCTGCGCCAGACGCCCGAGTTCGAGCGCAACCTCGTGCGGAGCGGCGTGCACCTGTTCAAGTTCTGGTTCTCGGTGAGCCGCGAGGAGCAGGCGCGCCGCTTCGTCGAGCGCGAGCGCCATCCGCTCAAGCAATGGAAGCTCTCGCCGATCGACCTCGCGTCGCTCGACAAGTGGGACGACTACACGAAGGCGAAGGAGGCGATGTTCGCCGCGACCGACACGGCCGATGCGCCGTGGACGGTGATCAAGTCGGATTGCAAGAAGCGCGCGCGCATCAACGCGATGCGCTACATCCTGCACCACCTGGAGTACGAGAACCGCGACCTCGCGCGCGTCGGCATGCTCGACCCGCTGATCGTCGGGCGCGCGCACGTCGTGTACGAGCAGGGCGAGAAGGGCGGCCCGCGCGCCTGATGCTCAAGGCGCGTTCGGCGTGAGGAGAATGTAGCCGGTCTGCTGGTGGAAGCGCCGCAGCTCGTGCGTCTGCGACCACGGGGCGCGCTCGATGAATGCGATGTTGCGCAGCTCCGGCGGGAGCGTCTGCGCCCAATCGGGCATCGGTCCCATCTCGTACGGTCCGTCCTCGTAGATCCTGAGGTCGTCGATCAGGATCACGTCGCGGCACGGATTACGCAGCTTGCCGATCAGCGCGAGCTCGCGCTCGAGCGGCAGGCGCCGGTCGAGGTCCTGCTCGTCCTTGTACGTTGCGTAGCCGAAATCCGCGCCGGGAAAGTGCGCGTCCAGCCAGAACAGGATCGGCTTGGCGCGATCGATCGTCGGCAGCAATGCCGAAAGCGCATCCTCGCTGGTCTGCTCGAGGATCTGGATCCGCGGGTCGCCGATGAACCGGTCGCGCGCGGTCGCCGCGATCTCCGGGTGGATCTCGACCGACCACAGACGCTCGAACGCGTAGTACGACGCGTACGCCAGGCCGTCGCCGATGCCGGTGCCGGTCTCGAACAGGTAGCGGCAACCGAACTGCTCCATCATCGGTTGCAGGTTGAACGAGCGCAGCGTTCCCATGCCTGGGATATTACGGGATCGCGCCGAGGATCGCGGCGCTCGCGGACGTGCCGACGCGGTTCGCGCCGGCCTCGATCATCGCGAGCGCGTCTACAAGTGAGCGGATGCCGCCCGAGGCCTTGACGCCGAGCGCGCGCCCGACCTCCGCGCGCATGAGCCGCACGTCGGCCACCGTCGCCCCGCCGTTCGCATGGAATCCCGTCGACGTCTTCACGAACGCGGCGCCCGACTCGCGCGCGAGCCGGCAGGCAATCCGCTTCTGGGCGTCGTCGAGCGCCGCCGCCTCGAGGATCGCCTTGACCGGCACATCGCCGCACGCCCGCACGACCGCCTCGATATCGGCCGCGACGAGCGTGGCGTCGCCGTCGCGCAGCGCACCGACGTTGATCACCATGTCGATCTCGCGCGCGCCGTCGTCGATCGCGAGCGCGGCCTCGCTCGCCTTCACGTCGGCGCGATGGGCGCCGTGGGGAAAGCCGACGACGCTCGCGACGACGGCATCGGTGTCGGCGAGCGCGTCCGCGGCCATGCGCACGCGACACGGCTGCACGCAATAGCAGCCGACCCGCCACTCGCGCACGACGTCGATGCCTGCGCGTACGTCGGCCAGCGTCGCCTCCGGCTTGAGCACCGAGTGGTCGAGCAACCGCGCGAGCTCCGCACGCGTCATCGCGCGGTCCTCGCCGCGAGGAACGCGTCGAGCTTCGCCGGATCGGCGAATTCGGGCGTCGTGTCGGGCACGCCGACGTAATAGACGGTCAGCGCAGCCGGGCCCGCGGCCACGGCGGCCTCGGACGCATAGAGCCGCCATTCGGTGCGCGGCGTGTCGGCGAAGCGCGGCCGCGCGATGCGCACGTCGAGCGGGCCGCCGATCGCACGACCGGCGAGGATCGTCTGCTCGGCCTGGGTGAACGGGTCGACGCCGCGCACCTCGAGCCAGGCATACGCCGCACGATCGGCGACGATGCGCACGACGACCGTGGTCGACGCCTCGTCCCTGCCGCGCTCGATGGCCCAGGCCATCGCGACGCCGGGCGCGCGGAACGCGTCGGCGCTGCCGTGGACGACCGTCTGCGCCGACGCATGCATGCCGACCGCGACGAGCGACGCGGCGACGAACGCGCGCGCGCTCACGACGGCGCTCCGGGCAGCAGCGCGAGCGCGTCCTCGGCGAAGCGCAGGCCGACGACGGTGCCGTCGGAGATCGCGTCGCCCGCGTTGTAGCGGATCGCGCTGATCCTCACGTCGCCGACACGCAGCTCGTAGTCGATCTTCTCGCCGAGGTACGCATGCATGACGACCGTCGCGGAAACGGCGCCCGCGGCTGCCGGCACGACTTCGATCGCCTCGGGTCGCGCGACGACGCGTACCGCATCGCCGGCCCCGACGCCGGACGGGACCGCGCGCACGCGTACCGTCGTGCCGAGGACCTCGACCTCGGCCACGCCGCCATTCAGCGCGACGAAGCGTCCGGGGAGCAGGTTGACGCGACCGACGAACGTGGCGACGAACTCGTTCGCCGGACGCCGGTACAGGTCCTGCGCGGTGCCTTCCTGCACGACACGGCCCTGGCTCATCACGGCGATGCGGTCGGAAACCGCCATCGCCTCCTCCTGGTCGTGCGTGACGTAGATCGTCGTGATCGCGAGACGGCGCTGCAGGTCGCGGATCTCGGTGCGCATCTGCACGCGAAGCTTCGCGTCCAGGTTCGACAGCGGCTCGTCGAACAGCAGCACGCGCGGCCGGATCACGATGGCGCGCGCGAGCGCGACGCGCTGCTGCTCACCGCCCGAGAGCTGGCTCGGGAACTGGTGCTCGTAGCCCGCGAGGCCGACGAGCTTGAGCACCTCGGCGACGCGCTGCGCGACGTCGGCGGCAGGCACGCGCCGCACCTCGAGGCCGTAGGCGACGTTGTCCACGACCGGCAGGTGCGGGAACAGCGCGTAGTTCTGGAACACGAAGCCGATGCCGCGCCGGTTCGCCGGCATGGCGGTCACGTCCTGGCCGCCGAAGCGGATGCGCCCCTCGTCGGGCGTCTCGAAGCCGGCGATCATCCGGAGCGTCGTCGTCTTGCCGCAGCCCGAGGGCCCGAGCAGCGTCAGGAACTCGCCGGGCTTCACGTCGAGGCGCACATCGCGCGCCGCGTACACCTCGCCCTTGACGCGATGCGCGAAGCGCTTCGAGACGCCGTCGACGTGCACGCCGATCGTTTCGCCGTCCATCTAGGGCCTGTCAGCGCTATGGGGGCACTCGCGCCCATGCCGCGCTGGCCGCAGGGCTAGGCGCGAAGGCGGACGTGTGCTTCCAGCACATAACGATTGAGCAACGACGCCCTGCGGCCAGCGCGGCATGGGCCCTCCGGGTGATCTCAGCAAACGGCCGCCCTCATCGTTGCACATCCTCGCCGTAGTGGCACTACGGCTTGCGGTGTGCGCCTCGATGGCGGCCGTTTGCTGAGTCACGCGAGCGTCCCCATAGCGCTAACAGGCCCTCAGCCTCCCAGCATGCTCGTCACCTGCACCTGGCCCGGCGCGCGGAAGGCGCGCAGCAGGCGTCCTATCAGCGCGATCACCGCGAACACGATCACGACGACCAGCACCGAGTACGCGGCCGCCGGCCCGAGCGAGAGCTCGGTCATGTTCTCGAGGATCCTGACGGTGATCAGCGACCAGCCGATCGACACGAGGAAGATCGTGGCGCTGATCGCCGTCATCGAGCGGATGAACACGACGCCCAGGCCCGCGAAAAAGGCGGGCATGATGAGCGGCAGCGTGACGCGCCGGAACGTCGTCCCGCTCCCGGCACCCAGTCCCTCCGAAGCTTCCTCGAGGCTCTTGTCGATCTGCTGCAGCAGCGCGACGGTCGCGCGGATGCCGGTCGGTCCGTAGCGGAACACGTAGCACGCGAAGATCACGAGCGCGGTGCCGGCGAGCTCGATCGGCGGCTCGTTGAACGCAATGAGGTAGGCGATGCCGACGATGGTCCCCGGCAGCGCATAGTTGACCATCGACACCATCTCCATCGTGCGCCGGCCTAGGAACTGCTTGCGCGTGACGAGGTAGCCGACCAGGATCCCGTAGAGGCCGCCCAACGGCATCGCGAGCCCGGCGATGATCAGCGTGTCGCGGATCACCTTGAGGCCGTCGGTGAAGATCACGCGGTAGTGGGCGAGCGTGAACGCATGATTCGCGCCGAGCGCGACGACCAGCGACGCGTAGAGCAGCAGCGCATAGAAATAGAGGATCGCGGCCGCGGTCAGCGCACAGAACGCCAGCAGCGCCGCGCGGACGCCCGGCGAGACGCTGTCGAACGGCGTCTGCCCGGCGCCCTTGCCGGTCACGGTCACATAGAAACGGCGGCTCACCCAGTAGCGCTGCAGCAGGAAGACCATGAGCGACGGTACGAGCAGCACCAGCGACAGCGCCGCGCCGCCGCGCAGGTCGAACAGGCCGGTGATCTGCAGGTAGGCCTGCGTGGGCAGGACCGGGAACTGGTTGCCGGCGAGGATCAGCGGCGTCGCGAAGTCCGCGAGCGACGCGGCGAACAGCAGCAGGAACGCGTTCGCGACCCCGGGCACGCACAGCGGCAGCGTGACGGTCCTGAACACGCGCCAGCGCGACGCGCCGAGCGACAGCGCCATGCCCTCGACGTTCGAGTCGATCGCCGCGAGCAGCGGCCGAAGGGTCAAATACGCGATGGGGAAGTAGGTCAGGATCTCCGAGGAAAGCGTGCTCGTCAGTCCGTAGACCGTGACGCCCTTCAAGCCCAGCAACTCGTAGGTGATGAGGCCGCGCGGCCCGAACGAGAAGATCATCGCGATCGCCGTCGTGAACGGCGGCGACACCAGCGGCAGCAGCACGGCCGCGTCGATCGCGGTCAGGAGCCCGCGCGGCAGCCGCGCGCGCGTCGCGGTGAACGCGAAGACGAAGCCGACGATCGTTCCGCCGAGACCGACCAGCGCCCCGAGCAGCAGGCTGTTCCAGAACGCGCGGATCTGGTGGCGGTCGGTCAGCACCCCCACGACGCCGGCGAACGTCATGCCGCCCTTGTCGAAGAACACGCGCGCCAGCAGCATCGCCATCGGGTAGACGACGAACAGCGCGAGCAACAGCCACAGCACGAGCGCCGTCGCCGCGACGGCGGGATCGCGGCGCAGCGCGGCGGAGCCGTTCACGTCAGGGATTCAGGACTTCGGCCACCCAGCGATCGACGACGCGCTTGCGGTTCGCGCCGGCATATGTCGCGTCGATCGCGAAGATGTTCGCGCCCTTGAGCACCGCCGCGAGCGAGGGCTCGACCTGCACGTCCGGATGCGCGGGCACGAAGTTGATCTTGTGCTTCGCGTACTGGTTCTGCATGCCCGCCGACGTCGCCCAGTCGATGAGCTTCTTCCCGAGCTCGGGATTCTTCGCGCCCTTGATCAGCGCGATCCCTTCCGCGGCCGTGCCGATCCCTTCCTTCGGGAAGCTGATCGTGACGTCGTAGCCCTTCGCCTTGGTGTCGAGCGCGTCGACGATGAAGAAGATGCCGCCGCCCGCCTGCCCGAGCCCGACCGGCAGCGTGCCGCCGCCGCCGCTCTTGGTGTAGAGCTGGATGTTCGGCCGGAGCTTCTTCATGTATTCGAACGCCTTGTTCTCGTCGCGCCCGTTGACCTCGAGCACCGAGAAGATCCGCGTGACCGCCGTGCCCGACGTGCGCGCGTCGGCCATCTGCAGCATGTTCTTGTAGGGCGGCGCCAGCAGGTCGTTCCACGACGCGGGCGCCTTCAGGTTGTTCTCCTTCAGGAACTTGTCGTTGGTCATGAACACGAGCGGGTCGTCGGCGATCGCGATCCACTGCCCGTCCGCGTGCTTGAACCGCGTCGGGAGCTTCGCGAACGAGGGAGACTTGTAGGGCTCGAACAGGCCCTCGCTGACGCCGGCCGCGAAGGTCTCGACCGGGCCGCCGAACAGCACGTCGACGCGCGGGTTGTTCTTTTCCGCCGTGACGCGCGCGAGCGCCTCGCCCGAGCTGAAGCGCACGAAGTTGACCTTGACGCCGGTCGCCTTCTCGAACTCCTCGAACATCGGCCGCGCCCAGTTCTCGGGCCAGATCGAGTAGACGTTGACGGTGTTCTGCGCGGTCGCGGCCAGCGCGAAGGCGGACAGCGCGCCGGCGGCGAGCGCGCGCGCGACGGCGGACGTCCATCGATGCATTCTCATGGGCTCTCCTGAAGGGTTCGCCGCGGTCGACGCCGCGGTTCAAGGCTCGGCAGCGAGTCACGGTACCCGACCGGCGCGCCGGGCGTCAAATGGCCCGGTCAGCGCCCGTCGACGATCGCCGCGAGCGTCTCGGACGCCTCGGCGCACTGGGCGCGCGACACGTCGAGGTGCGTGACCGCGCGGATCGTGCGCGGGCCGAACGCGAAGACGAGCACGCCTTTCGCGCGCGCGGCCGCGACGATGGCGGCACCGTCGGGCGCGTCGCCGGTCACGCCGAACACGACGATGTTGGTCTGCACGGTGGCGAGATCGAGCACGACGCGCGGGCTCTTCGCGAGCCGCTCGGCGAACAGGCGCGCATGGGCGTGGTCGTCGGCGAGCCGCGCGTGGTGGTGGTCGAGCCCGTACAGGCCCGCGGCGGCGTAGATGCCCGACTGGCGCATCGCGCCGCCGAACATGCGCCGGTAACGCACGGCGAGGTCGAGCGTGGCGCGCGGTCCGGCCAGCAACGACCCGCCCGGCGCTCCGAGACCCTTCGACAGCGACACCGCGACGAGGTCGAACGGCGCGGCGAGCTCGGCCTCCTTGCGACCGGTCGCGATCGCGGCGTTCCACAGCCGTGCGCCGTCGAGGAAGGTCGAAAGCCCGTGCTCGCGCGCGGTCTCGCACACGTGATCGACGACCGCCTGCGGCACGACGATGCCGCCCGAGCGGTTGTGGGTGTTCTCGACCTCGACGAGCGTCGTCGGCGGGTAGATCACGTGACCCCGCGGCTTCAGCGCGGCTTTGACGTCGTCGGCGGTGAACGCGCCGCGCGCGCCGATCTCGGTGAACTGGACGCCCGCGTTGGCAGCCGAGCCGCCCATCTCGTGCCAGACGGCGTGGCTCTCGCGGCTCACGAGCACGTCGTCGCCGGGGCGCGTCAGCGTGCGCAGCGCGACCTGGTTCGCCATCGTGCCCGACGGCAGGAAGATCGCCGCCTCCTTGCCGAGCATCGCGGCCACGCGCTCCTGAAGCGCGTTGACGGTCGGGTCCTCGCCGTACTGGTCATCGCCGACCGGCGCGGCCGCCATCGCGGCGCGCATGGCAGCGGTCGGGCGCGTGACGGTGTCGGAGCGGAGGTCGATGGCCATCGCGGGGCTCCCGTGGAGAGGCCCGCGATGATACCGGGTCAGGATGCGTCGAGCCGGCGGATCAGCACGTCGATCATATCGTTCCCGTCGGGCGAGCGGAGCCGCGTGCGCCTGAGCGACTTCGCGAGGTCGGCGCGCGGGATCGCGCCCGTATCGGCGCGGATCAGGATGCCCGCGATCGCGCGCTGCGCGTCGAGGGAGCCCGCCTGCGGGAACAGCGCGGCGAGCGCCGCCAGGCTTTCCGGATCGGACAGCCGGTGGGCGGCGAGCGCGTCGAGCGCACGCACCTGCGCATCGCCGGCCGGCCGCTTCGCGACACCGGTCGCGACCGCGCGCAGCTCGCCGGCCTCGACGATGGGCCGATGTCGCAGGTAGACCTGCGCGAGCGCGACATCGTCGCCGCTTCCGCCGACCAGCGCGCGAAGCACGCGCTGGTGACCATCCGCGCTACCGGCGCACGCGCGAACCGCGGCGAGCGCGACCGAATCGCGGCGCGTCGTGCGCGCCTGGCGATCGACCTCGCCGGCCAGTTCGGGATCGGTACCGCGACGGCACGCGAGCTCGACGTCGGCGCTGCCGAGCGTGCCGCGTTCCGCGCGCTCGACGACCATGCGCGCGAAATCCGCGCGTTCGTCGGCCGCCGTGAGCCAGCCAAGGCGATGCGCGAGCGCGATCATGCGCACGCGCACCGACGGCTCGTCGGCGTCGCGCGCGAACACGAGGAAACGCTCGCGGGCCACGGCATCGTTCGCGATCGCGTCCAGCGCGGCGGCGCTCGCGGGCTCCGCGCGCGCTTCATCGCCGAGCGTCGCCGACCAACGCTCGATCGCGTCGAGGAACATGCGCACTTCCGCGGCCGGCCGCCGCAGCACGTCGTGCACGAAAGCGATGCGCGACGCCGCCGCGAGGCGCTGGTCGTGAAAGTGGCACGCGTCCTTGCGGACGCCCGCGGTCGAGTCCGACTCGCTAAGACCCGGGAACGCGACCATGCCGACCTTGGAGAACGTCCCGAGCAGCGTGGGGCTGGGCTTGCCGCTCGCGACCTCGCCGGCCCCTCCACTCGTGAGGTAGCGGTCGAGCATCGGACCCGCGTAGCGGCCGAGCGGCGCCTTGCCCGAGAAGCCGTAGATCGTCGGCACGTCCTTGAACACGTGGCGCATGCGGTCGCGGTTGCTCTCCGCGTGCCGCTCGGCCAGACCGCGCGCGATCGTCTCGGCCTCGGCGGCGGAATAGCCGGCGCGCACGAGGCTGCGGCCCATCTCGGGCGAGACGCTGCGCCGCGGCAGCGCGTTGAGCGTGTTGCAGCCGAACAGGTAGACCTCCTTCAGCTGCGCGAACACGCCCGGGCACGATTCGCTGCACGACACGCGCTCGAGCTCGTCGACCGGCAGGCTCTCGCGCTGGTCGAGGCGATCGGTGTAGAACGCGTCGCCGTCGTCGAAGTGGCCGGAGATCACGAGCACGTCGCAGCGCACGCCCGCGCGGCACGACGATGCGAGCCAGTCGGGCCGGCCCTTCTCGACCAGCTCGACGAAACGATAGCGGTCCGGCGGAAGATGGCGCTGGAGCGTCTCCTTCTCGTCGGGTGAGTTGACGGTGATCGTGCACACCGTCTTGACGCCGTCGGCGTGCGCGAGCGAAAGCGGCGCAACGAGCGCGAGCGCGACGACGAGCGACGGTAGACGCGGCGACATGCGGGACGCGGGAGGAATGGACCGCGCGCAGTATGCGCACGTGTCGGCGCATGTGCAACGTCGCCGTCGGACGAACGCCGACAGCGACCGACAAGGATTGTGGCGTTACGGCTGTCTGAGCCGGCGGATCAGGACGTCGACGAGGGTCTGTCCGCTTGCCCGGAGCCGATGCTGCGTCAGCGTGTTGAGCAGGTCCGAGCCATCGAGCACGTGGTAGTTCGCGCGGATCAGCACGCCGGCGATCGCGCTTTGCACGCCCGCCGTCTCGGCCGACGGGAACAGCCGCGCGAGCGCCTCCAGCGTCACCGGGTCGGACAGGCGATGCGCACCGAGCGTGTCGAGCGCGCGCACCTGCGTGTCAGCGTCGCGAATGCGGCCGATGCCGGTGGCGATCGCGCGGAGCTCGGACGGATCGTCGACAGGCCGATAGCGGTAGTACACCTGCGCGATGCGCACGTCCTCTTCGCGTTGGCTGATGAGTGCCTCGCGCATCGCGGCGCGCCGCTCGCGGTCGCCGAGGCACGCGAGCACCCCGGACTGCGCGACCGTGCGCGGCCGCCAGCGCGTGCTGTCGAGGCGGACGATCTCGGCGTCGAGGCGGCGGTCGTCGTTGAGCGAGCACACGAGGTCGACATCGGGGACGCCGAGGTCGGGCGCCGCCAGCCGCGCGTCGATCATCGCCATCTGTTCGGCGATCTCGCCGTCGTCGTCGAGCCAGCCGAGTTGGCGCGCCAGGCCCACCATGCGCGCACGCACCGACGGCTGGTCGGTGTCTCGCGCGAACGCGAGGAAACGGTCGCGCGAGGGTTCATCCGCGGCGATCGCGCGCAACGCTTCCTGGACTTGCGGCGCCGCGCGCTCCTCGGCCGTCAGCTCGCCTTCCAGGGCTTCGATCCGGTCGAGGAACAGTCGCACTTCGGTGGGGTCGCGCGCGAGCACGTTCTGCGCGAAGGCGAGCTTCTCGGCGGTGCTCCGGCGCTCGTCGGCGAAGCTGCAGATATCCTGGCGATGCGCCACGAGCGGATCGCCCGCGCGGATGCCGCTGGTGACCGCGAGCGAAGTCCTGCTGAAATGCGCGAGCAATCGCTGACTCGGGCGCCCCGAGCCGAATTCGGCGGCGCCGCCGGCCTTGAGGTAACCGGCGAGCAGCGATCCCGCTGCCGGCCCGAGCGGAGCCACCGACGAGAAGCCGTAGATCGCGGGGACGTCGGGAAAGATCTGCCGCATCCGGTCGCGGCTGCCGTCGCCGTGTCGCGCGGCCAGCGCGCGGGCGATACGCGCGGCGTCCGCGCGCGCCTGGCCCGATCGCATCAGGCTGCGCTCGATCTCGCCGACGCCGTTTCGAAACGACTCCGGATTGAGCGTGTTGCAGCCGAACAAATAGACTTCCTTGAGGTTCGCGAAGATGCCGTGGTCGTCGGCGCTGCACGACGCGCGCTCCATCTCGGCGACCGGGAGGAACTCGCGCGCCTCGACCTGCTCGGAAAAGAACTCGTTGCCGCCGTCGATGCCGCCGTCGAAATGTCCCGAGATCACGAGGACGTCGCAACGGAGGTTCTGCTTGCGCGCCGACGCGAGCCAGTCGGGTCGACCCTTCTCCACCAGCTCGACGAAACGGAAGCGGTCCGCCGGCAGGTGGCGGCGCAGCGCCTCCTTCTCGTCGGCCGAGTTGACGGTGATCGTGCAGACCGTCTGCATCGCTGCCACGGCGGCCGACGCGTTGGCGGGCACCAGCGCGAACGCCAGCGCGAGCAACGCGACGATCCACACGAGGATGGCGTCATGGCGGGCCCGCGCCTCGGGGGAAAGCTCGAAATCGTCGGGGTCGGACGCTGCATGGGCCATGTCGGGATTTGACCGAAGACGGTTCCCCGCTACCGTCGGTCGGGTTCGCCGGCCTGGGCAGGCGCATGCCGCGATGGGGCTCCCTCGCCCGTCCGACGCCGCTCGTCGGACGAACGGAGCCCGCGACGGCAGGGGTCCGGGTTTGGCATGGCGGTTGCTGCCCTACTGGGGAGACCACTCTTCGGACCGGAGCCGCCATGCGCCTCCTTCGGCTGTTGACCATCGCTTTCGCGTCGCTCGTGGCTTTCCCTGCGACGGCGCAGATGTACAAGTGCACGGCCAAGGACGGCACGGTGCTCTACCAGGCGCGCCCGTGCGGCGACGCCGCGCGCGAGGCGACCCTGGCGAACGGCATGGTCGCCGACGGCGACGTCCGCGCGACGATGAACGGCAAGGCGGTCCCGGGCCAGACGCTGGAGCGCGCGGTGCTCGAGCGCGACCTCGCGCAGCGGCGCGCCCGGTGCGGCGTCTATCGCGACAACATCGACCGCTACAAGGCGCTGCTCGACTCGCCCAACGACGTGACGCGCAGCCACGCCGAGAACGACATCAGGCAGCAGGAGCGGCGCATGAAGGACGACAACTGCGCGGCGCTGTGACGCGCGCAGGCACTCACGTCGCGAACGTCGTGTAGCCTACGGAGACGGCAGTGCCGGCCAGTGGCCCGTCGCGCCGACGCTGAACTCGACTCCGTAAAGCAAGCCCAGCTCGGCATCCGTCAGGCCTTCCGCGAACACGTGCATGCGCTCGCGACGGCGCGGCTCGTCGCGCAGCCAGCGCGGCGGCGCCCGCATCGTGTCTTCGGCGGTCGCGACCACACGCACGCGATCGGGCTCTAGGATCGCGTTCGAGTTGTCGGCCTGCGCCGCGACGGTTCGCGGTGCGAGCGCCGCGAACGCGAGCGAAGCGACAGCGAGCCACCGGTTCGTCATTCGCGGGCCTTGGGGCCTTTCGCCGTGTCTTCGGACGCCGGCGCCCGATCTCCACTTGGATCGAACACGGCGTCCTCGCGATCCTCGTAGACGCGCTCGTCGCCCGGGGCGGCGTCGCTGCCAGAAGCGATGGGCTGGTGGCGACTGCTGCCTTGGGCGAGGCGGCGCGCGGTGCGTTGCTTGCGGTTGCGTAGAAGCATCCAGCGACTTTGCTTCGCCGACCGTACGACATGCATCAGTGGCCGTCCGATGCGCCTGTCGGCGGCCGCTGTCGGAGCACGCGCGGCCCCCGCGGGCAATCCGTGCGGCGGCCCACGCCGCCCGTCGCGCTTACAATGCACGCCCCGCCCGCTGAGCGACGCGATGGATCCGCCGCTGCCACAACGCTTGCGCCGCTCGCTCGACCGTACGCCAGGGCCGTCGCGCGTGGTCAAGTCGCTGCTGCTCCTCGCTGCGTTCATCGCGGTGGCCTGGGGCGCGACGCGCATCAGCCGCACGCCCGACCTGTCGCACGTCGACGTCGCGATCCTGTCGGGCAGCGCGCAGGGCAATTACCACGCGATCGTCGCCAAGCTCGCCGACGAGGCGAAGCGCCGCCACGGCCGCATCGCCAACCTGCCGAGCGCCGGCTCGGTCGAGAACATCAAGCGCCTCGCCGCCGCAAAGGATGGCTGCGAGGTTCAGTTCGCCATTGTGCAGGACGGGGTGCCGTGGCCCGGGTCGCACAGCTTCGAGCTGATCGGCCGGCTGCCGACGTTTGAATCGCTCGTCGTGCTGGGACGCGACGCCGACCGGATTCGCGCGGTCGCCGACCTGCGCGGCATGCGCATCGGCATCGGCCCG
>DATBSV010000006.1:0-11362 GCA_036559685.1 Casimicrobiaceae bacterium | reverse complement strand
ATCGCCGCCGGACGACGGCACGGCGGGCGCGTCGGCCCGCGCGCCGTCGTAGGCGACGCGCAACGTCACTGAGGGAGGAACTCGTTGGTGTGGAAGGTCGTCCAGCCCTTGTCGGTGGCGAGCTCGCGGTAGTTCTTGAGGATGGAGAGCGTCTGGTCCCAGTCGGCCTGCGCGCCCCAGCCGATGCGGCCCTTCGAGTTCTTCGAGTCGAGCAGATCGATGTCGACCATCAGCTGGTCGAGCGTCGACTGGCGGTTGAGGTCGGGCTTGGCCTTCATCGCGGCGTCGACGGCGGCCTGCGGATTCTTCTTCGACTCCTCCCACGATTTCACCGACGCGCGCACGAAGCGGCGCACGAGGTCCGGGTTCTTCTTGATCGTGTCGCCCGAGGTCATGATCGTCATGCCCACGATGTTGGCGCCGAAGTCGGCGTAGCGCATCGCGTAGGGGTTCTGCCCGCGGTACTTGATCAGGAAGAACTGGTCGTCGGCGCCGCCGAGCAGCGCGTCGGCCTTCTTCTCGAGCACGGTGACGACCTTCGCGGCCGGGTCGACCTGCACCAACGAGATCTTCGCGCAGTCGACGTTGTTGGCCTTGCAGACGGCCTGCAGCAGCTGCCCGAGCGGATCGCCCGGCGTGACCGCGACCTTCTTGCCCTCGAGATCCTTCGGCGTCTTGATCGCGTTCTCGGCGAGCGAGACGACCGAGAAGCCGGTCGTGTTCAGGAGCGACATCACGCTCTTGACGTCGGCACCCTTCGCCGCCGTCAGCACGACCGACGAGCTGTCCGCGAGCCCGAACGTGTCGGAGCCCGCGGCGACGACCTGCACGGTGTTCGCCGACCCGCGCCCTTCGTTGATCGTGAGGTCGATGCCCTCGGCGGCGTAGAAGCCGCGATCCTTGCCGTAGTAGAACGGCACGTGCAGGCCGCCCAGGTACCAGTTCAACCGGAACGACACCTTGTCCTGCGCAAGCGCGCCGGTCGTGGCGACGAGCGCGGCGACGACGAGAAGACTGCGGGCGAAACGCTTCATGGCGCTCTCCTGGGGAAACCAACGTTCACATCGTGGCATCGTGCGCGGTTTGCTGCTGCGACACGTGCCACGGGATGGCGATGCGCTCGACGATCTCGACCGCGTAGTACACGACCACGCCGATCAGCGACAGGATCACGATCGTCGCGAACACCATCGGCGTGTCGAGCTGGCCGTTGTATTGCAGCAACAGGTAGCCCAGGCCGCGGTCGGACGCGACGAACTCGGCGACGACGGCCGCCGTAGCCGCGAGCGCAGCCCCGACCTTCAGGCCCGTGAAGATCTGCGGCAGCGCCTGCGGCAGCCGGATCTTCAGGAACAGCTTGAGTCCCCCCGCGCCAGTCGTGCGCGCGAAGTCCATGATGTCGCGGTCAGCGCTCTTGAACCCCGCGATCGAGCTGACGACGATCGGGAAGAACGACAGCAGGAACACGAGCAGTAGCTTGGGCGTGAAGCCGAAGCCGAACCAGATGATGAACAACGGGGCGATCGCGATCTTCGGAACGATCTGCAGGAACACGATGACCGGGTAGACGGCCTGCTCCATGAAGCGCGAGTACGCGATCCACAGCGCGAGCGGCACGCTGACGACGACCGCGAGCGCGTAGCCGGCGAGGATCTCCTGCGTCGTGACCCAGGCGCCGCCGGCGACGATCTCGTGGCGCTTCCAGAACTCGGTCCACACCTTCGACGGCGGCGGGAGCAGGTACTCCTTGATGCCGGACACGCGCACGCCGACCTCCCACAGCACGATCAGCAGCACGAAGATCGCGAGCGCGCCGCCGCGGCGCTTCAGCCACGCGGCGATCGCGGCGGTGCGCGACGCGCGCGTCACGGGGCGCGGTCCCACGGCGGCGGCGGCGCGTCCAGGCTCCACGTGCCGTAGGCGGCCGGCACGTTGACCTCGAGCACCTCGAGGTCGTCGCTGCGCGCCATCACGTTGTGCGGCACGCCGGCCGGTTGCGAAAGGCCCTCGCCCGCGCGCACGGTGACGTCGCCCTCGACGCCGGCGAAGCGAAACGTGAGCCAGCCGCGCAGCACGTAGACGAAGTGCGCGGTCATGTCGTGCCAGTGCCAGCCGGTCGGGTGCGGAAACGGCGTGATCGCGCGGATGTGCTTGACGCCGACCTTGCCGCCGGTCGCGGCGGCGAGGCCGAGGTCGCGGTATTCGTTGTCGGGGCGCAGGCCCTCGCGGTTCCACACGGCGTCGTCCGCGGTCGAGCGCGCGAACGCCGAGAGCGAGCGCGCGAGCTCGCGCGGGCCGTCGTAGCGCGAGGGCGCGTCGTCGCTCATGCGGCTTTCGCGGCGCGCCGCACCAGCGGCCACATCTCGCCCAGCTCGTCGGCGGTCTCCTGCGCGGCGCGCGCGAGCGCGGCACGCCGCGCGGTGTCCATGCGCGCGAGCGGGCCGGCGATGCTCACCGTCGCGCAAACGTCGGCAGACGCGTCGCCGCGCGGGCGCACCGCGACGGCGATCGCCGCGACGCCCGGCTCGCCTTCCTCGACGGCCTCGCCATAGCCGCGGCGACGCGTCAGCCGCAGCTCCCGCCTGAGCGCGGCGAGCGTCGTCACGGCGTTGGGCCCGAGGCCGCGCGAGCCCCATCGCTTCTCGCGCGCGACGAGCTCGAGCGCACGCGCTTCGGGCAGCGACGCGAGCCACACCTTGCCGGTCGCGGTCGCGTGCAGGATGACGCTGCGCCCGGCATCGGCGTCGTAGCGCAGCCCGGTCGCCGCGCCCTGCGCTTTGGCGATCCACGTGAGCGAGTCGCCGTCGACGAGCGCGAGCCGCGCGAGCTCGCCCGAGCGCGCGGCGAGCGCGTCGAGCACCGGCCGCGCGAGGTCGGGCCAGCCGGTGCCGGCGAGGAACCGGAATCCCAGCGACGCGAGCTTGAGCGTGAGCGCGTAGCGCTGGGTCGTCTCGTCCTGGCGCACGAATCCGCGCGCGGTCAGGAGCGCGAGGAACCGGTGCGCCGCGCTCTTGGGCAGCTTGAGGCGCGTCGAGACGCCCGTCAGCGCGAGCCCGTCGGGCGCGTCGGCGAGCAGCTCGAGCAGGTCGAGGCAGCGCTGGGCGGGGGAGTAGACCAACGGGATGCGCGAAAGTGGAACTGCGTTCCGCTTTTAGCCGCGCACCCCTTGCCGCGTCAATCTGCGGCGCACAAATCCTTTACCTGAGCGAGAACGACGTGGTCGCCGTCGCGCTCGACGGGCCGCTTTGCGCGCGGCTGGTCACCGTGTAGGTCCCGGTGGCCGCATCTGCCCTGAACGAGAACGTGATCGTCGTGCTGCCGTTCGAGCCGGTCGTCGCGTTCGCCGTCGCCGTGCGGCCGCGCGGGTCGCGCAGCTCGACGCTCACCGTTGCGCCGGCGACGGCGCCACCGTCGCGCCGGACGGTCGTGACGACCGGCACCGGCATCGAGCCCGACCACGGGCGGCGGTAGCTCGACGACCCGGTCGAAACGGTCGCCGCGAGCGTTCCCGTCGCGGTCGGAGGCGGGGGCGGAGGCGGCGGAGGCGTCGTCGTCGAAGGTTCGACGGCGACCGTCGATGCCAACGATGCGACGAGCGTCGGCGAGGCGACGTTGCGTGCATTGATCGTCAGCGGGTAGAACGCCGCCTGCGCCGCTTGCGCGGGCGTCACCGCGATCGACGTGCTGGCGCTCCCGCCGGGCGCGACGCTCGGCGTGCGCGCGACCGTCGCGCCCCAGCCCGCGGGCACGGCGGCGCCGATGTCGAACGCCGTCGGCGCGCAGCCGCAAGCGTCGCGGTTCTGCGCCTGCACGGTGAAGCTGACGCTGGCGCCGCCCGGCGTCCACACGGTGCCGCCGGGCTGCAGCGTGACCGTCGGCGCCATGCGCGTGCAGCTCGCCGGCGGGAACGTGACCTGGACGCGCGCGCCGCCGGTGCCGACCGACACCGGCGCGATCTTCACGCCCGACTGCGGATCGGTGAACGTACGGCCGACGGTGAGCGCCGCATCGCTCCACGCGCTGGTCGTGGGCGTCATGTCGAGAAGGAAGCCGCTGTCGGGATCGCCGTCGGTCACCTTGTGCACGAGCACGCCGGAGCGGACGTTGGAATTGCCGGAGAGGAACGCATCGAAACCCTTCGCTTGGCGCGACTCCACGTAGAACCACTCGGTGGCGACGCCGCACGCGCTGACGCGCGGGATCTTGAGCGCGCGCGGCACGCTGCTGCGCGGGTCCTCGAGCGCGCCGATGTCGTACGTCGCGGTACCCACGATGGCCGGCACGGTCGTAATCGGAGGCGACACGCCGTCGTCGAGCCAGCCGATGCGCTCCTTCTGGTGCGCGCTGTAGTGCCCGCCGACGTTGTTGCCCATCAGGTCGAACACGTCGCCGTACTCGGACGCCGTGCAGCCCGTCGCGGCGAGCGTGTTGGTGCCGCAGTCGAGCGAGTGCGCGTGATAGAGGCCGAGGTTGTGCCCCATCTCGTGGCCGACGACGTTGAGCGACAGCCCGTACCTGGTGTGGATCCACGCGTGCGACGGGTTGCCCCCGACCGTGCCGAGACCCCACCACGAGCAGGTCGAGGCCGGGAAGATGTAGACGAAGCGCCGGTAGTCCGACAGCACGAAGCCCGCGTTCTGCGCGGCGCTTTGCGCCTCCGTCATGATCCCCACGTAGTCGCAGCTATTGCTCGAGACCGGGATCGTGAACCAGCCGGCCACCGCGCCGGTCACCGTCGTCTGCTGATAGCTCGCCTCGAAGTCGAACGCGCTGGTCGTGCCGAACATCAGGTTTTCGACCGACGCGACCGAATACGGCTGCGTGGGCGCGTTGTGGAAGTTGACCAGGATCGCGAGCGTCTTCTGCGGTCCCGTCGTGTTCGGCATCGCCGAGGCCTTGTCGACGAGCACGTCGGCGGCGCCGGACACCGCGATCGCGGTGCCGATGCGCACGCCGCGCAGGTTCAGGCGGCTGCCGGTAGGCGCCTCGGGCGCGACGCCGGCGAAATGCAGCGAGAAGCGCCCCGAGGGCGTGGTGAGCGTATGAACGTAGTGATCGAACGCGGAGTCGGGGTGATCGGCATGTAGCACCTCGAGCTCGCCGGTGGCCTCGACGCTTTCCTCGACCAGGTCGCGTATTTCGGCCGGAAGAGACTCGCGGACCGCGGCCGGTACGGCCACGCGCAGCACCTCGGCGGGGTCGTGCGCGACCAGCGCCGCGAGGTGGTCGCGCCGCGCCCGGGCGGCCTCGACCAGCGCGCCGCGCGTTGCGGCCTTCAGCCCGCTGCGCCGGTGGGCCTCGACGCGGCCGAGGAGGTCGATCGTGAGGTCCTGCGCGGCCTGGGCCGCGGCGCTCCGCTCGGCCGGCACCGGCCGCTCGATCGACTCGAGCCGGTGCGCGACCCCGTGGGCGAAGGCGCCGGCGCTGAATGCCAGGCCGAGGAGCAGGCCCGCAACCGTCAGCGCCCGGGGGTTACGTGTCCGGATCGATCTTGTAACACACAAAGGACCCATGGTTCGTTGTGTTTCGCAAGCCGTAGGGACTGGCGTAGCAGGCAGCTTTCGTGCCGTTTTCGACGATTCCCGCGAGCGCGGACGGCCGGGGCGTGGACCGGGGCGCGGGCTGGGGGCGCCGGACCGCGCTGGCGCGACGTCTCCATAGCGGAAATGCCGCCCGGAGCGGCAGTTGCGGAACGGCGCTGCGCGTTGCGCAGGCGGGCCGCGCAAGCCCCTGATCTGACGTGCTGCGTCAGCTGGGCGCGCGCGGTCGGGCGCCGCGCGGCCGTTCGACCGGGCGATGGACCGTTAGGCTCACATTGTCACGTACAACAATGAAAGCGAGTCCTTACTTCGAAAATGTTCCCGGGAAGTCAGTACTCGATCGCGACCGGATCGAGCGCGCGCCACAGGTACCAGGTGGCGGCGCTGCGCCAGGGCCGCCACAGCTCGCCGACGCTGCGGATCGCGTCGAGGCTCATGGGCTCGCCGCCGCCGTAGTGCTGCATCACGGCCTTGCGCAGGCCCAGGTCGTCGACCGGGAAGACGTCCGGTCGCAACTCGTGGAACATCAGGAACATCTCGGCCGTCCAACGCCCGATCCCGCGCACGTCCACCAGCGCGGTGACGAGCGCCTCGTCGTCGAGGCGCTTCCAGGTGCGCGGGTCGAGCTTCCCGGATACGAAATGCACGGCCAGGTCCCTCACGTACATCGCCTTGCGCTCGGAGTAGCCGATCGCGCGGAACGCCGCGGGCGCCAGCGCGGCGACGCGCGACGGGTCAAGGCGCGGGAACGCGCGGCGAACCTGCTCGGGCGCGGCGGCCGCGACGAAGCGGCGCCAGATCGCGTCGGCGGCCTTGACCGAGATCTGCTGCCCGGTGATCGCGCGGGCGAGCGCGGTGAACGCGTCGCTGCGCCGCTTCAGGCTGGCGCCCGGGTAGCGGCGCACCAGCCGGCGCATCACGCGGTCGCGGCGGGCGAGCTCGGCGGCGGCCTCGTCCCACCAGCGCGGCTTCATGCCGCGCTCGCGCGCCGGCGCGCGCGGCGGCGCCACGCCGCGACGACGTGCCAGCGCCAGGCGAGGCGCACCGCGCAATACCCGACCGCCGCGAGCGTCGTCGCGAGCAGCAGGATGCCGAGCGCGAGCGGCTTGCCGAGGGACTTCATCCATTCCCACACGGCCGGCGCATACGTCGTGAGGCTCTCGAACGCCGGCGGGTGGACAGCGTTGGCATGCGGCGCGTCGGGGAAGAACAGGCGCCCGTATTCATAGGCGACGAGATAGAGCGGAACGATCGTGAACGGATTCGTATACAGCGTCGTGAGCGCGGCCAGCGGAAAGTTGGCGCGCCACACGAGCGACAGGCCGATCGCGCCGGCGACCTGCAGCGGCCCGGGCACGAGGCCGCAGAACAGGCCGACCGCGACGGCGCGCGCGGTCGAATGCCGGTTGAGGTGCCACAGGTCCGGATCCGACAGCGCAGGGACGTACTTCACCACCCACGGATGCCGGGTGATCTTTTCGACCGAGGGCTTCAGCCGCTCGATCCACTCTCGCAGGACCTGCCGGGGCATGGGAATGAAAATGGTACTATGCGCGGCTTTTTTTTCACCGGGCAGTCCATGAACCGTCGGTTCGTCACGCTCGTCCGGGGGTTCATCGCCACGGCGCTCGCGCTCGCGGCCGCGTCGGCCCCCGCAGCGGATCCCTCGAAGGTCTATCGCATCGCGTTTCCTACCGCGGAGACGAGCTTCGACCCCGCGCGCGTCTCCGATCTCTACTCGAACACGATCAACGAGGCGATCTTCGAGCGCCTGCTGACCTACGACTACCTGGCGCGACCCTCGAAACTCGCGCCGATGGTCGCCGAGTCGATGCCGGTGGTCACTGACAACGGCCGCACCTACGCCTACAAGGTGCGCAAGGGCATCTACTACACGGCCGATCCCGCGTTCAACGGAAAGAAGCGCGAGCTCGTCGCCGGCGACTTCGCGTACATCATCAAGCGCCACGCCGATCCGAAGAACCGCTCCCCATGGGCGTTCATGGTCGAGGGGAAGATCGAGGGGCTCGACGCGCTGATCGAGAAGGCGAAGAAGACCGGCAAGTTCGACTACGACGCGAGGATCCGCGGCCTCGAGACGCCCGACCCGTACACGCTGATCGTGCGCCTGACCGCGCCCGACTACCTGTTCAACTACACGGTCGCGCACGTCCCCTACGGCGCGATGGCGCGCGAGGTCGTCGAGCGCTACGGCGAGGAGGAGGTCGGCGGCCACCCGGTCGGCACCGGGCCCTACGTGCTCAAGGAGTGGAAACGCGCATCGCGCATCGTCCTGGAGGCGAACCCCGACTATCGAGGCTTCACATGGGACTTCGCGCCGAGCAGCGAGCCGTGGGACGCCGAGATCGTCAAGGACATGCGCGGCAAGAAGATGCCGCAGATCGGGCGCGTCGAGGTCTCGATCATCGAGGAAGACCAGTCGCGTTGGCTCGCGTTCGGCGGCAAGGAGCTGGACGTGCTGAACCTCCCCGGCACGTTCCGCCCGCAGGCGATCGGCCCGGACGGCACGCTTCTGCCCAAATGGACCGGCGACGGCGTGAAGCTCTTCAAGGCGATCGATCCCGAGATCACGTACACGTTCTTCAACTTCCGCGACCCGGTCGTCGGCGGCTTCGCGCCCGAGAAGCTCGCGCTGCGGCGCGCGATCATCATGTCGTACAACAACCGCGAGGAGATCGAGATCGTCCGCAAGGGCCAGGCGGTCCCGGTCGAGATGCCGATCCCCGCGGGCGTGATGGGCCACGACCCGTCGTACCGCACGCTCAATCCCTTCGACCCGGTGCTCGCGAACAAGCTCCTCGACCACTACGGGTACAAGAAGGGCGCCGATGGCTGGCGCACGATGCCCGACGGCAAGCCGCTGGTGATCCGTCAGGCGACCGGTACCACGCAGATCGACCGCACGCACAACGAGCTGTGGAAGAAAGGCGCCGACCTGATCGGCGTGCGCATGGTGTTCGACGCCGGCAAGTTCGGCGACACATTGAAGCAGGCGAAGGCGTGCCAGATCATGATGTGGGGCGCCGCGTGGGGCGCGGACTATCCGGACGGCGAGAACTTCATGCAGCTCCTGTACGGGCCGAACACCGGCCAGAGCAACAACGGCTGCTACGAGTCGAAGAGCTTCGACGCGCTCTACGACAAGGCGCGCGCGATGCCGCCCGAGGCGCCCGGCCGCAACCTCCTGTTCCTCGACATGTCGCGCCAGATGGACGTCGACGGCGCGTGGGCGCTGCACGTGTCGCGCGAGCGCAACCAGATGATCCGGCCGTGGGTGATGGGCTACAAGAAGCACCCGATCCTGCACGGCGAATGGCTGTACATGGATTTGGCACCGAGGTCGTGATGACGAGATCCCTCGCATGGCTCCGCGCCGGCGCACTCGCGCTGGCGTTTGTTTACATGGTCCCCTCGTTCGCGGCGCCGGACATGAACAAGGTGATCCGCGAGGTGTTCCCGGTCGCCGAGACGGGCTTCGATCCCGCGGCCGTGCACGACCTGTACTCGGGCACCATCGTGCAGGGCATCTTCGAGACGCTCTACACGTACGACTACCTCGCGCGCCCGGCGAAGGTCGTGCCGCTCACCGCGGACGGCATGCCGCAGATTTCCGACAACGGCAAGACGTGGACGGTCAAGCTCAAGAAGGGCATCCGGTTCGCCGACGATCCGGTGTTCGGCGGCAAGCCGCGGGAGCTCGTGGCCGAGGACGTGGTTTATTCCCTCAAGCGCCTGATCGACCCGCGGCTTCGCTCGCCGTGGTCGTTCCTGGTCGAAGGCAAGTTCGTCGGGCTCGACGATCTCGCGGCGAAGGCGAAGGAAGCCGGCAAGTTCGATTACGACACGAAGATCCTCGGGCTCGAGGCGGTCGACAAGTACACGATCCGCTTCCGGCTCACCGGCGTCGATTACAACCTGCCGTACGTCCTCTCGCACGAGCCGACCTCGGCGGTCGCGCGCGAGGTGATCGCGAAATACGCGGAGTCCGACGGGCGCGCGCAGGCGAATCCGGTCGGCACCGGCCCGTACAAGCTCGTGCGCTGGGTGCGCAGCTCCAAGATCATCCTCGAGGCGAACCCGAATTACCGCGGCTTCACGTGGAGCTTCGCCTCCGACGATCCGGCCGACGCCGCGGTGATCAAGGAGATGAAGGGCAAGTCGATGCCCGCGATCGGCCGCGTCGAGATCTCGATCATCGAGGAGGACCAGGCGCGTCTCCTCGCATTTCAGGGCGAGGAGGTCGACCTCATGAACATGGAGGGCCCGCTCGCACCGCGCGTGCTCGACGGCGCCAACCTCAAGCCCGAGCTCAAGGCGAAGGGCGTCAAGCTCGCGCGCATCATCGATCCCGAGCTCTCGTACACGTACTGGAACATGCAGGACCCGGTCGTGGGCGGTCTTGGCAAGGAGAAGATCGCGCTGCGCCGCGCGATGGCGATGAGCTACGACGTCGCCGAGGAGATCAAGGTCATCCGCAACGGCCAGGCGGTCGAGGCGCGCTACCCGATCCCGTCGGGTGTCGTCGGGCACGACCCCGCGTGGAAGCCCGGGATCGCCTACGACCCGGCCGGCGCGAACAAGCTCCTCGATGCGTTCGGGTACAAGCGCGGCGCCGACGGTTGGCGTACGCTACCGGACGGCAAGCCGCTCGTCGTCAAGCTCTCGTCGCGTCCCGACACGCTCGGGCGCCAGCAGGACGAGATCTGGAAGAAGTCGCTCGACGCGATCGGCGTGCGGATGGACGTCCACAAGGACAAGTTCCCCGAGCTCCTGAAGGCCGAGAAGCAGTGCAAGCTCCAGATGCGCGTGGCCTCGTGGATCGCCGACTATCCGGACGGCGACAACTTCATGCAGCTCCTGTACGGCCCGAACACGTTCCAGAGCAACAACGCCTGCGCGCGCATCCCGGAGTTCGACAAGCTCTACGAGCGCACGCAGAAGATGCCGCCGGGACCCGAGCGCGACGCGCTCTACCGCGACATGACCAAACTGATCGAGGCGTACGCGCCGTGGCGACTGATGATCAGCCGGTACCGCAACATGCTGGTCCAGCAGCGCGTGCTGGGCTACAAGCGGCACCCGATCCTGCACGCGCACTGGCAGTACATCGACGTCGCGCCGCAGGGAAAGAGCAAGTAGGAGGAGGGGAGTGAGGAGCCCGCGCGGGCGGCCGAACCTGGCCGTGCGGTCCGCGCGAAAACAAGAGGCAGGCCCGCCGCGCGGCGCGACGACGTCGCGCGGCGCGGCGGGCCGCGCCACGTTGGCGAGGTGCCGCGAGGGGAGCGCGATCCGCGACCGTCGCGGGGAGGGAAAGCGATGACCGCCTACATCATCAGGCGACTGTGGCAGATGGTTCCGACGCTCCTGGGCGTCGTGCTGCTGGTGTTCTTCCTGTTCAACTGGGTCGGCGGCGATCCCGCCTACGTGCTCGCCGGGAAGATCAGCAACCAGGAGCAGATCGACAACATCCGCCGCCAGCTCGGCGTCGACCAGCCCTACTGGGTACAGCTGTGGATCTTCGTCAAGCAGATCTTGAGCGGCGACTTCGGGGCGTCGTGGAGCACCAACGAGCGCGTCAGCTCGATCATCCTGACGCGCCTCCCTGCTTCGCTGACGGTGCTCATCCCGCTGACGATCCTCGACGCGCTGATCGCGATCGGCCTTGCGCTGGCCGTCGCCTACGTGCGCGGCTCGCTGACCGACCGCATGGTGATGATCCTGTGCACGGTCGGGCTGTCGATCTCGATCCTCGTCTACATCATCGTGTTCCAGTACGTGTTCGCGTACAAGCTCGGCTGGTT
>DATBSV010000005.1:0-3109 GCA_036559685.1 Casimicrobiaceae bacterium | reverse complement strand
TGCGACAGCGCGAGCGGCTCGTCGAGCGCCTCGAGCGACGCCTCGTCGAGGCCGACGATCGCGATGCCGTCGTCCGCGCGGATCGGCGCGACTTTGGCGAGCAGCGCGAACTTCGCGTCGAGCAGCGCGAGGTCGATCGCGCGGATCGCCGGAACCCACGCGAGCATCACGCCCACGGCGATCAGCGCGATCGCGATCGCGATCTTCGCGGGCCACGAGCTCATGCGCGCGGCGAGCCGGTCCGCGCGGCTCGGGCGCGGGAGCGCGCGCGTCGGATGCATCACGGCCGATGGGTCGGGCGCGCCTTCGCGCCGTCGTCGCTGGCGCATCGCGGCTATCGTGTGCCGTCCGCGACGACGCCCATCGCGGTCAGGCAGGCGTCTCGACCTGCCCTTGCGTGGTGCTCGCGTGGTTCTGCCACACGAACACTTCCTTGGTCGGCGGTCCGAGCGGCGCGATGTTCGGGTCGACGCCGGTCAGTATCTCGACCTGCGACTTGAACCACAGGTGGAACGCCTCGGTCGCGTCGGCGAACCGCGGGGCCGCCTCGGTCGGGTCGGCGAGCTCGGTCACCGCGATGACCCACGGGCCGTGGTCGGTGAACTGCAGGTGCCACGATTCGCGCTCGACGCCGTAGCGGCGGTAGAAGCGCCCAGCGTCGGCGGCGCGCGGTCCGGCGAGCGCCTGCGCGAACGCTTGCAGGTCGGCGACGGATCCTCGCAAGGGAAAAGCGCGGACGACATGCGGCATGGACACTCCCGGGACAATCGATCGACCAGTCTACGGCGGCGCCTCCCCGCGCTCAACGTCGGAGGCAGGCGAATCTTCAGCGTTCGTCGGGCAGCGTGCCGCGCATCGAGGCGGCCATCGCCGGATTGCGCCGCTCCAGCGCCTCGGCGGCGCCGGTGCGGTCGCGAACGTCCTTGTTCTGGCTGAGCTTCCACTTGCCGACGATGCGCGCGATCGCCACCTCGATGCCGACGATGCGGGTCAGCATGTCGTCGATGTACGCCGCGTCCGAGTCCGTCATCTTCCACGGCCGCGCGTCGCCGGCCGCCGCCTCGTGCCGGCGCGTGAGCCGGGCGACGACGCCGCGCACGAAGCGCTCGTCGTCGCGGATCGACACCTTGCCGTGCACGTGCACGACGCGGTAGTTCCAGGTCGGGACCTGGCGATGCTGCTCGTGCTTGCTCGGGTACCAGTTCGGCGACACGTAGGCGTGCTCGGCGCGGAAGATCACGAGCGCCTCGTCGCCGTCGCGCACCTCGCGCCACACCGGGTTCGCGCGCGCGACATGTGCGATCAATGTCCCGTGCGGACCCTGATCGGGCATCAGCTCGAACGGGATGTGATTCGCGTCGAGGCCGTCGGGTCCCCGCACGACGAGCGCGCCGAGCGGGTGGTCGGCGATCAGCGCCGCGAGCGCGGCGGGCCGGCGTTCGGCGAAATGCTCGGGCACGTACATCGCCCGATTGTAGGACAGCGGGGCGCGAACCTGGGTCCGCGCCCCGCGTACGGAACGAAGGCGACTAGCGCGTTTCCTTCTCGACCTTTTCCGCGGCGTCCTGGAGGTCGCCGGCGCCCTTCTGCACCTTGCCTTCGACTTGCTTGGCCAGGCCCTTGGCCTGCTGCTCGGTGCTGCCCGTGGCCTTGCCGAAGCCTTCCTGGATCTTGCCGCCGATGTCCTTCGCCTTGCCCTTGATCTGGTTCGCGTTCATGGTTGCTCTCCGGTCGTGGTGAACTGCAACCCCATGATCGCGTGCCGGCACGACGAAGGGGGTCGGCGAAGGTCGACCGCGCACGTAGGAGAGCGCTACTTGGCGCAATCGGCGACGTCGACGTAGCCGTCGTTCTCGGTGTCTTGCGTCGGGGTCGCCGCCGAGAAATACCGGGCTCGAAGCTGGTCTCCTTCGCGTGCCGCCTGGAGAACCTTGTCCGGCAGCAGCTCGGATGCCAGCGATTCGTTCCGTCGCGTCACCGCGGCTTGCCTGCGCGGATCCAGGAGCGGCAGGGCGGCATAGCCGTAGACCAGCGCGTTGTACGGATCGCGCTCGATCACTCCGGTTCCGCCGGCAGTCATGCCGGACGCCGTGGAGAACGAACTCTGGTACAGCGCCATGACGTCGCCGCCCTGGATCGCCTGCCAGAGCAGGCGCGGCGCGTTGTGACGAAAGAGGTCCCATCCCTCGGCGGAGACGGCGAGGTCGGTGAGGCTCAACGCAGGATCCCGTGCGAACTTGCTCATCGCCGCCACGCTGCCTTGCTCAGCGGCGTTCCAGAGATACCGCCACGCATCCTTGATCTCGGTGTCCGAAACGCCTTCGCACGCGGCGGCTTGCGCCGTGCCGACCATTTCCTTGTGCCGGCGGGCGTCGCGGCATGCCGCGAGCTCCGCGCCAAGCCTGCACCCGGCCGCCGCGTCGCCTTGCTCCGCCGCGCTCTTGAGCTCGGCCAGGAGTTGCTTGACCGGCGTGCCGGGCGGCGGAACGGCGACGTTGCCGGCGGTCCGGCGGGGCGTGGTCGTCGACGCGCGGGCCGGGGTTTCGGTCGGGCGTAGATCAGTCGAATCGTTGGCTGCGCCGCGCGTCGCCGCGGGCGCCGGGCGCTCGTAGTCCATGGGGCGAGGCGCGGAAGCCGAGTCCGTCGATGGCTCCGCGCGGTCGGGTGTCCGGACGACCCACGTCACCACCGCGATGACCGCGCCGACGGCGATCACGATCCCGAGCGTTTTCACGCGCATGGCGAAGGATGGCGCATCGAGCGGTTCGTGGAAACGATGCTGACTGGCGGACGGGTGGCGGAAGGGGTGGGATTCGAACCCACGAACGGTTGCCCGTTGCCGGTTTTCAAGACCGGTGCCTTCAACCGCTCGGCCACCCTTCCTTCGCCGGATGTTAGCCCACGAGGCGGCGGGCCAAGGTCTTGAATTTGCGCCCGGAAGGGGGAACATAGCGAACCGGGAGACCGTTATGCGAGGCGGCCCCGCCGGGGCGGAACATACAGCGCGCCGGGGTTTCTGCTAGTCTTATCCCATGGCCCGGATCGGGCCTCCTGGAGGAACGGATGGATCCCAAACTGCAGCCTGTCTCGATTTCCGGCCGGCCGATGC
>DATBSV010000004.1:0-4439 GCA_036559685.1 Casimicrobiaceae bacterium | reverse complement strand
ATCGCGAAGACCGAGCCGCCGAAGCCCGAGAAGCGCGATCGCTTCCGCGACCGCGTCGACTCGGCGCTCGCGATGCTCGGCCTCAAGCAACCGCGCTCGGCTCCGGTCGAGGACCGCGCGAGTCGACCCGCGCCTGCTGTCGATGCGGAGCTCGAGCTCGCGACACGCGGTCGTCGCTTCGTGAGCGAGATGGTGCCGGTCGTCGCCGCGCAGGCGTCCGCCGATGCCGCCGTTCCGCTCGACCTGATCGCGAACCGCGGCCCGTCGCTCGCATCGCGCGCGCACGCCGACGCGGCGAACGGCCGCTGGCGCGCGGAGACGATCGTCGCGCCGACGCCGTCGGATACCCGTCGCGCGCGCGAGCTCTACGAGGCAGCACGGATGGCTTTCGCCGCGGGCCGCACGTCCGAGGCGATCGAGATCGACCTCAAGGCATTTGCGGCCAACCCGCGCGATCCCGACGTCGCCGGATTCCTCGCGTTCATGCATTTGCGCACGCAGCCGGTGCGAGCCGAGACCGCGCGCCAGCTCGCGCTGCTCGCGCTCGCGTACGGCGGATCGCAGCGCGGATCGCGCTTCGAAGACTGGAACACGTTCGCGATCGCGAGCGCGCTCACCGGCCGGCAGGCCGACGCATCGCGCGCGTACCAGCTCATGGCCGCGTTGACCGATCCGGACCGGAGCTGCCGCGCGGCCATGCGCGCGCAAACCCAGTTCGGCGACGCGCTGCGCGTCCCGGTCGAGACGCTGTCGCTGCGGCTGCGCCGCGACGGGCGCGCCGACGAGGCGCCGGGCTGCACGGGCGCGCTGGCACGGATGGCCTCGGTCCCCGGGTAGAATCGCCGGCAGCCGCCCGCCCGAGGCGGCGCCCCCGGAGGAGTCATGACGTCCGTCCGTCGTTGCGTCGCCGCGCTGGCGCTCGCGCTGGCCGCCCACGCGTTTGTCTCGCCGGTCGCCGCCCAGGCGCCCGAGAAGCCCAAGCTCTCGATCGGCGTCGGCGGCAAATCGCTGTTCTACTACCTGCCGCTCACGATCGCCGAGCGGCAGGGCTACTTCAAGGCCGAGGGGCTCGACATCGAGATCCTCGATTTCCCGGGCGGCGCGCGCGCGCTGCAGGCGCTGGTCGGCGGCAGCGTCGATCTCGTGTCGGGCGCGTACGAGCACACGATCACCCAGCAGCCCAAGGGCAACGCGATCGAGGCGCTGGTCATCCAGGGAAAATACGCCGGCATCGTGCTCGGCATGCCCAAGGCGAAGGCCGCGGCGTACAAGTCGCCCGCGGACTTGAAGGGCCTGAAGATCGGCGTCACCGCGCCGGGCTCGTCGACCAACATGTTCGTCAACATCCTGCTCGCGAAGCAGGGCCTGAAGCCGGACGCCGCCGCGTACATCGGCGTCGGCGCGACGGCGGGCGCGGTCGCGATCATGAAGCGCGGCGAGATCGACGCGATCTCCAACCTCGATCCGGTGGTGTCGATGCTCGAGGCCGACGGCACGATCACGGCGGTCGTCGACACGCGCACGGCGAAAGGCATGCAGGAGGTCTACAACGGCGCCTACGCGGCCGGTTCCATCTACGCGCCGGCCGATTTCGCGAAGAAGTACCCGAACACGGCGCAGGCCGTCGCCAACGCGATCGTGCGCGCGCTTCGGTTCATTCAGAACTCGACGCCGGACCAGATCATCGCGGCGGTCCCGCCCGAGTACTACACCGACAAGGCGCTCTACAAGGCGGCACTCGAGAAGAACCTCGAGGGCTTCAAGCACGACGGCACCATCCTGCCCGGCGCGTCCGAGAACGTTTATCGCGATTTGAAGACGTTCGACCCGGGGCTCCAGAACGCGACCGTCGACTTGTCGAAGACGGTCAACATGCAGTTCGCCCAGAAGGCCGCCGCGAAATTCAAGTGACGCCGGCGCTCGCGCTTTCGAACGTCACCTGCACGTTCGCGGCGCGCGGCGGCGCGGGCCGCTACACGGCCGTTAGCGACACGTCGATCGCCGTCGCGCCCGGCGAGTTCCTGTCGATCGTCGGGCCGACCGGCTGCGGCAAGTCGACGCTGCTCAACGTCGCCGCGGGACTGCTCGAGCCGTCCGCGGGCAGCGTCGCCGTCGCCGGCGTACCGCTGACCGGCCTCAACGTGCGCGCCGGCTACATGTTCCAGGCGGACGCGCTGATGCCGTGGCGCGACACGCTCGGCAACGTGACCGCCGGGCTCGAGTTCCACGGCGTCAAGCGCGACGAGGCGCGCAAGCGGGGACGCGAATGGCTCGCGCGCGTCGGCCTCGCGGGCTTCGAGGACCGCTACCCGCACCAGCTCTCGGGCGGCATGCGCAAGCGCGTCGCGCTCGCGCAGATGCTGATCCTCGATCCCGAGATCCTGCTGATGGACGAGCCGTTCTCGGCGCTGGACGTGCAGACGCGCCAGCTCATGGAGAACGAGCTCCTCGAGCTCTGGAGCGCGGACCGCAAGTCGGTTGTGTTCATCACCCACGACCTCGAGGAAGCGATCGCGCTGTCGGATCGCGTGATCGCGCTCTCGGCCGGGCCCGGCTGCCACCCGATCGGCGAGTTCGCGATCGACCTGCCGCGGCCGCGCGACGTCGCCGAGATCCGGCTCGCGCCGCGCTACGTCGAGCTGCACGAGGCGGTCTGGCGCGTGCTGCGGGACGAAGTGCTGAAGGGCTACCGATCGTCCACCCAGCAGCGCAAATAGCGATGGCGCGCGAGCTCAAGGTCGGCCGCGGCCGGCTGGCCCTCTACCAGGCGCTGCTCGCGGGCGCGTTTTTCTTCGCATGGTGGGCGCTGACCGAGACGAAAGTCCTGGCGCCGTTCTTCTTCGGCGAGCCGTTGAAGGTCGTGAAGGTGATCTGGGAGTGGTTCTCGGGCGGGAAGATCTACCCGCACCTGGCGATCACGCTGTGGGAAACCGTGCTCGCGTTCGCGTTCGGCAGCCTGCTCGGCCTGATCGTCGGGCTGTGGCTCGCGCTGTCGCCGCTGGCGAGCGCGCTCGCCGACCCGTACATCAAGGCGTTCAACGCGATGCCGCGCGTGATCCTCGCGCCGATCTTCGCCGTGTGGTTCGGCCTGGGCGTGCTGTCGAAGGTCGCGCTCGGCATCACGCTCGTCTTCTTCATCGTGTTCTTCAACGTCTACCAGGGTGTGAAGGAAGTGAGCCCCGTCGTGCTCGCGAACGCGCGCATGCTTGGCGCCAGCCGCCGGCAGCTGCTGCGCCACATCTACCTGCCGTCGGCGACGGCGTGGGTGTTCTCGAGCCTGCACACGTCGGTCGGCATGGCGTTCGTCGGCGCGGTCGTCGGCGAGTACCTCGGATCGGCGAAGGGCGTCGGCTACCTGATCCTGCAGGCCGAGGGCGTGTTCGACATCAACACGGTGTTCGCGGGCATCCTGGTGCTCACCGCGTTCGCGTTGCTTTTGGACTACGCCGTGACCAGAATCGAGGCTCGGCTGCTCGTGTGGAGGCCGCGCCAGGCGGAGACCGAGCGGCTCTGAAGGGAGGACACGATGAAACGCTTCGCTCGCGCGGCGCTCATGGTCATCGCCGTTTGGGGGTTTCCCGTGATCGCGCACGCGGCCTCGCTGTGCATCACCGCGGCCGACTGCCCGACGACACCGCTGGGCGGTAGCCCGGGATGCTCGAAGTCGAGGATCTTCGGCGTCGAGCTGTTCTTCGGCACGTGCGGCGCGCCGGGCGCGTGCAACTCGGGCGCCGATTGCATCCCGCAGGCGCAATGCGTGCTCGGCCAGTGCGCGCGTCCTCCCGGCACCTGCGTCGTCGCGTCGGACTGTGCCGACGACGAGCGCTGCGTCGCGCGGCGCTGCGAGGTCAACACGGGGCCCGGGCCGGGCACCGGCATCCCGGGCGAGGGCAAGCGCTGCATGCCCGCCGACGGCTCGAAGCCGGCGGACTGGGCGAAGGACAAGAACGGCAAGTCGCTCGGCGCGTGCCCGTCGGGGACGCGGTGCACGTCCAACGGCTACTGCGTGCGTCTCGAGACGTGACCGCGGATTGACCGCGAGGGCCTCTCGCGCTATACTTATCTTCCTGCCGCGGGGTGGAGCAGTCTGGCAGCTCGTCGGGCTCATAACCCGAAGGTCGAAGGTTCAAATCCTTCCCCCGCAACCAAACAATCGACGGCCCGCGAACTCGCGGGCCGTTTTGTTTCATGGCGCGGGCAGGTTGCCGCGCGATCGCGCTAACCCGTCTAGCTTCCGAACGCTGGCGTGGGCCGCGGCACACGACCGGCCAACGAGTCACCCTTCTTAGTCATCGACGGATCGACGCGCGCCTCGTTGTCCCGTGCCTCGTCCTTCACCGGCACCGAGGCGTTGTCGGGCGCGCCCAGCACATGCCGGCAATCGATGTCGGGCGTGCCGCCGAGATCGATGAAGGGAAGGATCGCGAGCGGAGGAGACA
>DATBSV010000003.1:0-3978 GCA_036559685.1 Casimicrobiaceae bacterium | reverse complement strand
CGCCAAGCTCGACGACGTCACGATCAGGCCGGGCTGGCAGGGGCGCGGCGTCGGCGGCGCGATGCTCGAGGCGCTCGCGGCGCACCTGCGCGGCGAGGGCGTGTCCCGGATCGACACCGCGTGCCACCGCGACAATGCCGGCGCCTGGCGGTTCTACGAGCGGCTGGGCTTCAGGCCGCTCGACGAGGAGCGCATCGCCAAGCTGTTGTAGCCTGTCGGTTCTTGAATCCGGACGTGGCGCCCGACGCATCCAACGCGCGTCGCCCGTCCTTCGCGAGGAACCTGCCATGCACCGTCCTGCCCTCTTCACCGTCCTGCTTGCCGTCGCGTTGCCCGCCGCGGCGCAGGTGCCGCCCGAAATCCCGCTCCGGGACTTCTTCCGCAATCCCGACCGCGCCTATTTCCGCGTGGCCGGCGACGGCAGGACGATCTCGTTCATGCAGCCCTGGGAGCGGCGCATGAACGTCTACGTGCAGCCGGCAGGCTCGACCGCGGCGCCGGTGCGCATCACCTCCGAGAAGGACCGCGACATTTCCGACTACTTCTGGAAGGGCGCCGACCGCGTCGTCTACCTGAAGGACATCGGCGGCGACGAGAACAACCACGTCGTCGTGTCCGACCGCCGCGGCGGCGAGCCCAAGGACCTGACGCCGTTCCCGGGCGTCCGGGCGCAGGTCATCGACCCGCTGTTCGACCAGCCGGGGCGGATGCTCGTCGGTCTCAATCGCCGCAACAAGGAGGTGTTCGACGCCTACGACCTCGACATCGCGTCGGGCGAGCTCAAGCTCGTGGCCGAGAACCCCGGCAACATCACCGACTGGGGCACCGACCACGACGGCAGGATCCGCTTCGCGGTCGCGACCGACGGCGTCAACCAGGTCTATCTGTACCGCGACGACGCGACGTCGCCGTTCAAGCCGGTGCTGACGACGAACTTCCGCGACCGGTTCGCGCCGCAGGGCTTCACGCCGGACAACAAGAAGCTCTACGCGATCTCGAACATCGGCCGCGACAAGGCGGCCGTCGTGCTGGTCGACCCGACCACCGCGAAGGAGGAGCGCGTCGTCTACGCGCGCGACGACTACGACGTCGCCGGCGTCGAGTTCTCGAAGAAGCGCAAGGTCATCACGCTGGCCAATTACACGTCGTGGCACGCCGAGCGCCACTTCTTCGATGCCGAGACCGGGCGCACGTTCGCAAACCTCGGCAAGCTCCTCCCCGGCAAGGAGCTCATCATCCAGTCGTCGACCGACGACGAGGAGCAGATGGTCGTCGCCGCGTTCGACGACCGCACGCAGGGCACGCGCTACCTGTACGACCGCAAGGCCGACAAGCTGCAGAAGCTCGGCGATGTCGCGCCGTGGATGAACGCCGCCCATGCCGCGCCGATGAAGCCGATCACCTACACCTCGCGCGACGGGCTCACGATCCACGGCTACCTCACGCTGCCGCTCGGCCGCCCCGCGAAGAACCTGCCGGTCGTCGTCAACCCGCACGGCGGTCCGTGGTTCCGCGACGGCTTCGGCTACAACCCGGAGGTGCAGTTCCTCGCCAACCGCGGGTACGCGGTGCTCCAGATGAACTTCCGCGGCTCGGTCGGCTACGGCCGGAAGTTCTGGGAGGCGAGCTTCGGCCAGTGGGGCCTGTCGATGCAGGACGACGTCGCCGACGGCGCGCAGTGGCTGGTCAAGGAAGGCATCGCCGATCCCAAGCGCATCTGCATCTACGGCGGAAGCTACGGCGGGTACGCGACGCTGATGGGGCTGGTCAAGACGCCCGACCTCTACGCATGCGGCATCGACTACGTGGGCGTGGCGAACCTGTTCACGTTCATGAAGACGATCCCGCCGTACTGGAAGCCTATGCTCGACATGTTCTACGAGATGGTCGGCAATCCCGAGAAGGACGTCGAGCGCATGCGCGCGACGTCGGCCGTGTTCCACGCCGACCGCATCAAGGCGCCGCTCCTGATCGCGCAAGGCGCGCGCGACCCGCGCGTCAACAAGGCCGAGTCCGACCAGATGGTCGAGGCGATGAAGAAGCGCGGCGTCGACGTCGAGTACATCGTCAAGGACAACGAAGGTCACGGGTTCAACAACGAGGAGAACCGCTTCGAGTTCTACGGCGCGATGGAGCGCTTCCTCGCGAAGCATCTTAAGTGACGCGCCGCTTTGCGCTTGTTCCGGCGGCCGGCGGCGGCATCCGCGCCGGCCTCGGCGCGCCCAAGCAGTACTACGTGATCGGCGGACAGAGCGTGCTGGCGCACACGCTCGACCGGCTCTACGACGCGCTCGCGCTCGACCGCGTGTTCGTCGCGATCGCGCCGGACGACGACCGCTACGCCGCCGACATCGGCACGCGTCCGGGCGTGGAGCCGCTCCCCTGCGGGGGCCTGACGCGCGCGACGACCGTCGCCAACGCGTTGCGCATCCTCGCTTCGCGCTGTGCCGAGGACGACTGGATCCTCGTGCACGACGCGGCGCGGCCTTGCGTGCCCGCGGACGCGCTGCGGCGGCTGGTCGCCGCCGTCGAGGACGACGCGGTCGGCGGCCTGCTCGCCGTGCCGGTGGCCGACACGCTCAAGCGCGGCGACGGCGACGCCGAGCCGCGCATCGTGCGTACCGAGGCGCGCGATGCGCTATGGCAGGCGCAGACCCCGCAGATGTTCCGCTACGGCCTGCTTGCGCGCGCCTATGCCGAGCACGATGCCGAAGGGGCGACCGACGATGCGCTGGTGGTCGAGCGGCTCGCGGCGCGCGGGGTCTGCGCGATGCCGCGCCTGGTGGCCGGCAGCCGCGCCAACATCAAGATCACCTGGCCCGAGGACTTCGCGCTCGCCGAGGCGATCCTGCGAGCGCAACGGCAATGATCCGCGTCGGCAACGGCTTCGACGTCCACGCGCTCGTCGCCGGCCGGCGGCTGGTGATCGGCGGAGTCCACATTCCCCACGAGCGCGGGCTCGACGGGCATTCCGATGCCGACGTGCTGCTGCATGCGATCGGCGACGCGATCCTCGGCGCGCTGGCGCTCGGGGACCTCGGCGCGCACTTCCCGGACAGCGACCCGCGCTGGAAGGATGCCGACAGCCGCGCGCTGCTCCGCCACATCGCCGGGCTGATGCGCGAGCGCGGCTTTTCGATCGGGAACGTCGACGCGACGGTGATCGCGCAGGCGCCTCGCCTGGCGCCGCACGTCGCCGCGATGCGCGCCAACGTCGCGTCGGACCTGGGCTGCACGCCCGACGACGTCGGCATCAAGGCCACGACGACCGAGCACCTCGGGTTCGCCGGGCGGGGCGAAGGGATCGCCGCCATGGCGAGCGTCCTGCTGGTCGCGCCCGACCGCCCGCAGACCTGACTCGGTTGCCGCCGGCCGAAGGCCGTTCGTCGGGCCGGCGTCGGCCGCAGGCGACGGGTTTGTAATTCCTACACGCTTGTAGGAAGTCGGCCGATTCCTACGTCGGGCCGAACCCAAGAGCATTGTCCCTCGGCACCGCAGGGCGGTGCAGGCCGGTATCCGAATGCGCGGGACACCCCCGAGGCACGCGACCGGCGATGGGGAGGTTCCGCCATGCAAGTGGTCGAAAGAGGCGTCGTCCCGAGCGACGAGCTGTCCCACATCCTCGGCGCGCTGAACGCGCTCAAGCGCGGCGACAGTTCCGTGCGCCTCCCGGTCGAGTGGACCGGCGTGGCCGGACGCGTCGCCGACGCGTTCAACGAGGTCGTCGAGCGCAACCAGCGCATGGCCCAGGAGCTCGGGCGCTTGTCGCACCTCGTCGGCAAGGAAGGCAAGCTCGGCAAGCGCGGGACGCTCGGCGACGTGACCGGCTTCTGGCGCGACTCGATCGACAGCGTCAACCAGCTGATCGACGACCTGGTCCACCCGACCAGCGAGACGGCGCGCGTGATCGGCGCGGTCGCGCAGGGCGACCTGTCGCAGACGATGGCGCTCGAGGTCGACGGCGAGCTCCTGCAGGGC
>DATBSV010000002.1:0-3575 GCA_036559685.1 Casimicrobiaceae bacterium | reverse complement strand
CCCGACCGCGGATTCGGGCCGCACGTCATCCGCACGCGCACGACGCTCGTCATCAACGAGGACACCGAAGGCGCCATGGCGCGCTACGGCAGCTTCAACCATCCGGGCACGCTCAACGAGCGCTCGATAGCCATGGTCCCGCTGGTCAGCGGCGACAGGTGCCTCGGTCTCATCCACCTCGCGGACTACGAGCGCGAGCACGCGTTCCGTGACGCGGACATCCGGCTGGTCGAGACGATCGCATCGAGCATGGGCGTCGCGCTCGAGAACGCGCGACTGTTCAACGAGACCCAGCGCCTGCTCAACGAGACCGAGAAGCGCAGCTCCGAGCTCGCGGTGATCAACAGCATCCAGCGCGGCATGGTCGAGAAGCTCGACTTCCAGACGATCATCGACCTCGTCGGCGACAAGCTGCGCGAGCTGTTCGCGAGCGACGACATGGGCATCGTCTGGCTCGACCGCGAGGCCGACCTGCAGCGACCGCTATACGTGTACGAGCACGGCAAGCGGCTCGAACTTTCTCCATCTCCGATAGACGTCGAGCGTCCGATCCAGCGCGCTCTGGCCACCGGGCGCCTCGTCCTGTTGCGGACGCGCGAAGACATGGCCGCCATGGGCGTAGGCATCTTCCCGGGAACCGACCCCGCGCTATCGGCCGTGTTCGTTCCGGTCACGATCGACGGCGAGGTCCGCGCGTCCATCTCGCTCGAGAGCTTCGAGCGCGAGGACGCCTTCGACGAGGGCGCGGTGAGCCTCCTGTCGACCGTCGCGGCGTCGATGGGCGTCGCGCTCCAGAACGCGCGGCTGTTCGACGAGACGCAACGCCTGTTCAAGCAGAGCGAGCAGCGCGCGGCCGAGCTCGCGATCGTCAACAGCGTCCAGCAGGGGCTCGCGGCCGAGCTCGACTTCCAGGCGATCATCGACCTGGTCGGCAACAAGGTCGCGGAGATTTTCGGCGCGACCGACATGGCGATCGGCCTCTACGACCGCGCCGCCGGAACGCTGGCGATGCCCTACTACCTCGAGCACGGCGACCGCTTCGCGATCGAGACGGTGCCGCTGCGGCGCGGGCTGATGGGCCGCGTCATCGAGACGCGCCGGCCCCTCGTGATCAACCGCGACTTCAGGCCCATCACCGCCGAGCTCGGCGCGTCGACGATCGGCGACGAGAGCGTTCCCGACGACAAGAGGGCCTACGCCGGCGTCCCGATCCTCAAAGGCGACGAGGTGCTGGGGGTCGTGGCGCTGTACGCCAAGGTCGAGGACGCCTACTCGGATTCCGACGTGCACCTGCTGTCGACCCTCGCGAACGCGATGAGCGTCGCGCTCGAGAATGCCCGGCTGTTCGACGAGACGCAGCGCCGCGCACGCGAAACCGCGGCGCTCGCCGAGGTCGGCCGCGAGATCGGCTCGACGCTCGAGCTCGCCATCGTGATGGACCGGATCGCGCACCACGCCAAGGATCTGCTGCACGCCGACAACAGCGCCATCTTCCTGCCCGACGCGGGCGGGCGGACCTACCGTGCGATCGTCGCTATCGGTGTCGTCGCGGACCAGCTTCGCGTGACCGAGGTGAGATCCGGCGAAGGCATCATCGGCAGCCTGCTCGAGGCGGGCCGTGCGGAATTCGTCAACGATACGAAGGCCGACCCCCGCGGCATCCAGGTCGCCGGCACCGAGCAGGCCGAGGACGAGCGGATGATGGTCGCGCCGCTGGTCGCCGGCGAGGCGGTGAAGGGCGCGATGGCGGTGTGGCGTACCGGCGGCAAGCCGTTCGACGGCGAGGAGCTCGAGTTCCTCGTCGGCCTGTCGCGTCAGGCAACGGTCGCGATCGAGAACGCGCGGCTTTTCGACGAAACGCAAGTTGCGCTCGAGCGCCAGACGGCCACCGCGGAGGTGCTCCGCGTGATCAGCGAGTCGCCGACCGACGTGCAGCCGGTGCTCGAGGCCGTGGCACAGCGCGCCGGCATGCTTTGCCACGCCGACGGCGCCCGCGTGTGGCTGCACAAGGATGGCGTCCTGCGCGCCATGACGAACTACGGACCGATGTACAAGGCGCTGGAGGGCGTCGAGACGCTGCAGCTGACGCGGGAATCGGTCGGGGGCCGCGCGTTCCTCGAGCGCCGAGTCATCCATGTCGAGGACCTGATCCCGGTCATGGACACCGAATACCCCGCCGTTCGGGCGCTGCAGGAGCGCTATGGGATGCGCACGGTGCTCAACATCCCGCTGCTGCGCGAAGGCGAGGCGCTTGGCGTCCTCACGCTCCTGCGCAACGAGGTGCGGCCGTTCTCGCCGTCCGAGATAGCCCTGCTGCAGACCTTCGCCGACCAGGCGGTGATCGCCATCGAGAACGTGAGGTTGTTCAATGAGACGAAGGACGCTCTGGAGCAGCAGACGGCGACGTCCGAGATCCTGCGGGCGATCAGCAGCTCGGTGAGCGACACGGCCCCCGTGTTCGACGTCATCGTCCGCAATGCCGCGCGCCTGTGCGATTCGCAGTTCTCGAACATGTTCCTGTTCGACGGCAAGCTCCTGCACTTCTCGGCCACCAGCCACCAGAATCCGCACTACCACGCGCTCATGCGAGAGCGCTTTCCCAAGCCTCCCGACCGATTGCAGATCGCGGGACGCGTCATCCTCGACGGGCGGATCGTCGGCGTCGAGGACGTGCATGCGGATCCCGACTACGAGCAAGGTCTGTCGCGCGCCGGCAACTGGCGTCGCGTGCTGGGCGTGCCGATGCTGCGCGACGGCAAGCCGCTCGGCGTGATCGTCGTCGGCTGGGAGCGGTCCGGCCCGATCGCGCCGGCGCACGTCGAGCTGCTCCAGGTGTTCGCCGACCAGGCCGTGATCGCGATCGAGAACGTCCGGCTGTTCAAGCAGGCGCAGGAGGCGCGCGCGGCCGCCGAAGCCGCCAACGAGGCCAAGAGCTCGTTCCTCGCGACGATGAGCCACGAGATCCGCACGCCGATGAACGCGGTGATCGGCATGAGCGGGCTCCTGCTGGACACGAAGCTCGATGCCGAGCAGCACGACTACGTCGCGACGATCCGCGAATCGGGCGATTCGCTCCTGACGATCATCAACGACGTGCTCGACTTCAGCAAGATCGAGGCGCACCGGATGGAGCTCGAGGCGCAACCGTTCGACTTGCGCGAGTGCGTCGAGTCCGCGCTCGACCTCGTCTCGGCGCGCGCCGTGGAAAAAGGCCTGGACCTCGTCTACGACTTCGAAGGCGACGTGCCGCCCGCCATCGTCGGCGACGTGACGCGCCTGCGCCAGATCCTGCTCAACCTGCTGTCGAACGCGGTCAAGTTCACCGATGCCGGCGAGGTCGTGCTGTCGGTCGGCGCCGCGCCGCACGCCGCGGGCACCGTCGAGCTGACGTTCGCCGTGCGCGACACCGGCATCGGACTCACTTCCGAAGGCAAGGAGCGCCTGTTCCGGTCGTTCTCGCAGGCCGATTCGTCGACGACGCGCAAGTACGGCGGCACCGGGCTCGGGCTCGCGATCAGCCGGCGGCTCGCCGAGCTCATGGGCGGGCGCGTCGAGGCCGCAAGCGACGGCCCCGG
>DATBSV010000001.1:0-1890 GCA_036559685.1 Casimicrobiaceae bacterium | reverse complement strand
GCGGGATCGAGCCCCGCCCAGTTCGAGTCGACGATGCGCCCCAGCGGCTCGAGCTTGTGCTCGTCGACCGCGCGCTGCGACGCGACGATCACCCACGCGCCGCCGTCGGTGACCTGCGAGCTGTTGCCGGCGGTCACGTTGCCGTACTTCCGGTCGAAGAACGGCTTGAGCTTCGCGAGGTTCGCGGGTGTCGAGTCCTCGCGCACGCCGTCGTCGGCCGCATAGAGCTTGCCCTTCGCGTCGATCAGTGGCACGAGTTCGTGCGCGAAGTGGCCGTCGCGTTGCGCGGCCAGCACGCGCAGATGGCTCTCGGCCGCGTACGCGTCCATCTCCTCGCGCGTGATGCCGAAGCGGTACGCGAGGTTCTCGGCGGTCTGGCCCATCAGCAGGCCCACGATCGGGTCGGTCAGTCCCTTCATCAGGCCGATGACCGGCGCGAGGTACTGCGGCCGGAAGCTCGCGAGCAATCCGGCGCGCTGGCCCACCGTCTTCGCCGCGTACCAGTTCGCGAGCCAAACGACCATCTGCTCGTTGAACAGGAGCGGCGCGCGAGACAGCGCGTCGACGCCGCCGGCGAGCACGAGCTCGGAGCGACCGGCGTGGATCTGCGCGATCGCCGAGTCGATCGACTGCATGCCCGACGCGCAGTTGCGCATCACCGTCCACGCGGGCATCTTCTGGCCGCAGCCCATGCGCAGCGCCGCGACGCGTCCGATGTTGACCTCGTCGGGCGATGGCGCCGCGCAGCCGAGGATCACCTCGTCGAGCTGGGGAGGCTCGAACCGCTGGCGCAACAGCAGCGCGCGGCCGGCGTCGGTTGCAAGGTCGGCGGCCGCGAACGGCCCCGGCCGGTTGCGCGCCTTCAGGAACGGCGTGCGCGCGCCGTCGACGATGTAGACCGGTTCGTGCTTCATCGCCGCTCCTTCACGCCGCCTCGCCCACGCGCGTCGCCGCGCGCGTCGCCGAGGGCAGCTGCATCAGGCTCGCACCGAGGTCGGGGCCGAAGTCGTCGACCTTGATGACCTTCGCCACCAGCGCGCGCTGCTCGACCAGCGTTCGCGCCTCGTCGGCACCGATGACGCCCGCCGACACGGCACGCGCGGCAAGCTCCTCGATGCCCTCGCCGGGCGCGAGCGCGGTGCCGAGCGTCCCGGCCTTGGCCGCGGTCTTGAGCTTCGCCTCGATCGGCTCGGCCGCGATCGTCGCGGTCAATGCACGCTCGATGTCGGCGATCGGCTCGCCTTCGGTCGTCGGCAAGTGCATCGGCAGCGTGAGGCGGTCGCGCGTCGCCGACGGCTCGATCAGCAGGCGCGCGACTTCGTGCCCGAGCTTGTCGGACGGCACGACGTACGGCCGGCCGAGCGGGAACACGATGCGTCGGACGAACGCGCTGATCGCCCGGTTCGGGAAGTTCGAGATGACGCCCTCGAACGCGTTCTGCGCCTTGAACATCGCGTCCCAGATCGCCCAATGCATCAGCGGCGCATCGGCCTCCTGGCGGCCTTCGCGCTCGAAGCGCGCGAGCGTCGCCGAGCACAGGTAGAGCGCGGACAGCACGTCGCCCAACCGCGCCGACAGCTTCTCCTTGCGCTTGAGCGCGCCGCCGAGCGAGCCCATCGACACGTCGGCGAGGAAGGCCAGCGCGGAGCTGAAGCGCGTGAGCTGCTGGTAGTAGCGGCGCGTCGACGGCGCGACGTCGTCCGGCACGTGCGCGAAATGCGAGCCCGTGAGGCCCATCACGAGCGTGCCCACGGTGTTCGACACCGCGAACCCGACGTGACCCCACATCGCGCGGTCGAACGCCTCGGAGGCCTTCGCAGCGTCGGAGTCGTTCGCGGCCGCCATCTCTTTCAGCACGTAGGGATGGCAGCGGATCGCGCCCTGGCCGAA